>RFYG01000132.1 GCA_009925685.1 Pseudomonadota bacterium | reverse complement strand
ACCGACACCATCACCAATATTGGAAGCGATATCAACATCGCTGGCGACTTAACCCTAAAAACCACTGGTCTTGGACTTGCCTCCAAGCAAGCCAATATCGACGCTCTCAATGCTCAAACCCAAGCCAAATATGAGGCAGATCTCGCTAAATATAACCAAGATCTCGCAGAATATAATGCGCGTTATGGCTTATCTTCATCTTCAACCAGCACAACCACCACATCTTCACCAAGCCCTCGTTTTGCTAGTAAATTTGCACCACCACCCCCAACCCAACCAACTCCGCCAACTTTCTTGGCCCCAGCTCAATCCAACATCAATATTGTAGGAAGCAATATAAAAGTTGGGAGTGGAGGTATCAGTGTTGCGGGAGATTTAGAAATAAAATCTGAAGATAATGTTTTAATAAAAGGCTCAAATATCGATGTCGCTGGAAATGCACAAATTGATAGTGGCGACGATATCAATATTTTATTTGCAGTTGATTCAACCTCTCAATCTTCTTCTAAAAATCAATCCGCAACTATTGAAAGAGTAACATCAAACATAGATGTTGCCGGTAATTTAGTTTTAAAAGCCAAAGATGACATCAACAACATTGGCTCAAAAATTAAATCCGCAGAAAATCTAGAAATAATCGCGGGTGGTAATATCAATAACATCGCTCTAGTTGATTATAAAATAAACAACATTGCCTTGGTTAACGAAATTGGTGATAGCGGTGACAGTGCAATAGAACTTATCAATAAAACAAGAAATGATGTTTTTAAATCTGGTGCCGACAAAATTAGCTCAGAATTATTATCAAGGGGCAATATTGAATCAGGTGGAAATCTCATCCTAGTTGCCGGTAATGACTTTAACAATCTTGGTTCAGACATAAAATCCTCTGGAGGTGCATTATTACAAGCTGGCAACGACGTTAATATTGCTTCAATTGAATTGAGAGACAGAAATGTAACTAGATGGGGCTCTCGAAAGAAAGGTGGCACCTCCATCACCGACACCATCACCAATATCGGAAGTGATATCAACATCGCTGGCAACTTAATTATCAACTCAAATGGCCTTTCTGAATCTTCAAATGATGATGGTGGAGGTGATATTAATATTATCGGAAGTAACATTAACGTCACCGGTAATGGCTCTATCACTTCTGATTTTGGCAACATCAACATCGTCAATGCTATTAATTCAAAAATGACCCAAGATTCTTCTTGGAAAAAGGGCACTTTCCATTCTCGCTTCGATTCAGTTTATGATTACAAAGAAAGCGCTGTTGAATCAAAATTAAATTTTGGCGGTAATTTAGTGGTTAATGCACAGCTCGGAATCACGAACCTAATTGGCTCATCATTAAAAACCGGTGGTAATTTAAATATAGGTAGCTTTACAGTAGCTCAAAATAATGACGGATCATATAAAACCAATGCCGATGGAACTTTCGAAACAATTGATGGTGGATCAGTTGCTGGTGTAAATATCAAATCAGCAGAATTGCGAAGCGAACATGCTGAGATTCATAAAAAGACTAAACTTACTCTTGGCGATACTTTAAAAACTTTAAATAATCCATTGAAGATGTCAGAAAAAATATTCGATATCGCTAAGTTTATAGCTATCTCTTCTTTTAACTCGACAACCTTAGAGATTGATAGTGGACCGAAATATAAAAAATCTTCTGCAAGCACCAGAGAATCAACCATCACTCAACATTCATCAACAATTGGGGTTGGTGGTAATATGATGATCAACTCAACTTCTGATGTTAATATTTTAGCTTCCAATCTCAATATCGCAGGCAATGCCTTGTTCAATATCGATGGCAATTTAAATATCTCCTCAGCAACCGAAACCACTAAAACCAACAGCGAAACTCAATCAATTGAAATCGGCACTTTCCAGCTAAACAAAGATTTTGCCCACGCTTCTGCTTCAGCTAGTATTAAAGGTGAGGGCAATAAATATGAAGAATCTCTCACTACCACAACACAAAAATCATCTAACATAAATATCGGCCGTTCAATGCTTGCTAATGTTACCAACAACCTAAGTTTAGCAAATTCTGGCAATCTCAACATCACCGCTTCTAACCTCTCAATCAACCAAGATGCAATCATTAGAACCACCAATAACTTCAATCTGCTTTCCGCACAAGAAATCACAACTCAATCAACCAAAGAAAGCAATTTAACAGTTGAGGTAGGAGCTAAAGTAGGCAA
>RFYG01000131.1 GCA_009925685.1 Pseudomonadota bacterium | reverse complement strand
ATAAATTTATTAATACCGAGACTATTTAATATTGGTGGCCCATATATTAATAAACATCAAGACTATGCTTTAAGCAATTTTATTTTGCAGGCATTAAATAGTAGATCTATAATTATACAATCCAAACATTTAACATACAGAAGCTACATTCATGTTTATGATTTTTTAAACATATGTTTGAAATGGGTATTGGATGTAAATAAAGATAATTTTTTTGAATTTGATACCAGGGGTAATGAAATTATTGAAATAGGTGAATTAGCTTATAAAATTAGTGAATTCTTTGATTATTGCAGTATAATGAGAAACCCAATTAAAAATAAATCTTTTCAAGACAATTATTGTGGTAACATTTTTAATCAAAACTTATTAACTTCTAAATATGGAATTACTCTAAAAGAATTATCTCAAATTATTAGTGATACAATTTTTTACATAAAACAAGAATATAAAATATGATAATAGAACAAAATCTAAGAGATTTATTGGTTCATGAAAATAAGAATCCATATTACATTTTTAGTCCGCAGTACAGTGTTCAATCCGCAGGAATAAAAGTTTTGCATTATCTTTGTCATTACCTTAATTTAGCTGGCTTTCCCTCTTTTATGGTATACAAAAAATTTAGACCAAAATATAATTTAAATCCTAACATAATATCGCCACCCCTTGATATAAATGTTATAAATTGTCACAAATACAATAACATAAACCCCATAGTTATTTATCCAGATATTGCAAAAAAAAAATATTTTGGCGAAACAACATTTTTTACTTATCTTTTAAATTATCCTGGCCTTTTGGGCGGTTCATCAAATTTTGAAGATTCTGAAAATATTTTCGTTTATTCGAAAAAAATTGGTCAAAAAAGTAGTAAAAATTTTCATGTTTTATTCATGCCAGTTATTAATACTCAAGTTTTTTACGAGGATAAGAAGATTGTCAGAGATAATAACTTATCATATTTTTATGCTTCAAAATATCGTTATTTTCATAAAGGAGAAGTGTTAGACATAACAAATAAATCAATTGAGATAACTAGAAATCTTCCCGATTCCCCAACTCAAAAACAAATTGCAGACTGTTTGAGAAAGTCAAACTTTTTTGCAACCTATGAAGATACATCTCTCATAACAGAATCAATCTTATGTGGTTGCCCAGTTATGTTAATAAAAAATAATTATTTCGATGGAATTCCGCTAGCCTACCACGAACTTGGAATTGAAGGATGTTTTAGCGATACCAATATAAAAAATTTAGAAAAAAATATTTTAAAATCAAAACTGGAAATTCCTTTAGCAATAGAAAAATATAAAGCATCAATTAATAACTTTAATACCGATCTTGAAAACTTTATAAACATAACTCAAAAAGAAGCTTCAAAACACGAGTTTCCTAAAAATTTTGCAATTGAAAATTTTTTACCTTTTCCACAAAAAGAGTTCTATCAAATCAAGAAATTTATTAATTAAAATGAAACTCTGATAAGAGTTTCTTGGTTTAAAAAAGATTATTATAAACAAAAAACCATTTCAATCTTGAAAAATATACTTATTACCGGTGCCACGGGTTTTATTGGAACAAATTTATGCTTAAAGTTGTTTTCAGATTTTAAATTTACTAATCAAGAAAATTTGAAAATTTATGCTATCGATAATCATGTTTCCAGCGATGCAAAAAATCTAAAAGTTATAAAAAACTTTCTTAATTTTAAAAAAATTTCTGAAAAAAATTTTGTATTTTATTATCACGACATATGTCAAACCCTCGATTTTTTACCAATTGATAAAATTGATGTGCAACCCTATAAATACTTATCGCATAAAAACCTGGATAAGATCGCATCACTTCTTCTATTCCATTTGCAGCAGGGTCTCCATTGTCTATAGCTTCAGCATCCTTTAATAAAGACTCATAAATAGAAGGTAATTGATCAAAAAATAACTTGACAACTTCTGCAATTGAATAGGATAAATCTCGTTCCAAATGAAGTAATAATACTTCCAATGATTTTGATGTCTTATAATATTCATCAATCAGCTGATCTTTTGAAACAATTTTTTTATTATTAAACGCAGGAAATAGCATTGACAGTAAAGAATCCACAAAAGAATCAACCAACATTGGAGAAGGTAACGTCGTTTTTTCTGAATGTTTACTATAAAGTATATTTATAAGGTCTTCCATGATATTGACAGTTAAAAGTAATCTAGTAGCGAACCTGTTATTTAATCACTCCAGCTGCAACT
>RFYG01000014.1 GCA_009925685.1 Pseudomonadota bacterium | reverse complement strand
ATACTGATCTACCGAGTCAAGGGATGGGATTATGCACAGCTGTGCGAAGCGTTCGAAGAAGGCATTGCCAGAGCCCGAAGTGAGCACGTTCCTGTTCTTTTTCATGTGGAGGAACTGACACAGCCTCAAGGTCACTCTACTTCAGGCAGTCACGAACGGTACAAAACCCCTGAGCGGTTGCAATGGGAGCGGGAATGGGATTGCCTGGTGAAATTCAGATCCTGGATACTGGAAAATGCATTGGCATCTCCAGAAGAACTGGATGGACTGGAAGAACGAGCTCGAGTTCATGTCAACGAATGTCGATTGCATACTTGGCGCTTATATGAAGAGCCCATCATGGAACAGAAAAAACTTGCGTTGAATTTACAAAAAGATAAGTAATTTTATTGTAAATAAGTTTATAAAAAATAACCGAAACAACCACTCCTATCATCAGCGAATATACAATATTTACCAATGTTTGCTCAAACAAAACTCGATTAATTGTTACAAAAAATAATAAAAAAATTAAAGCTTGGTCAGTAAATTTTTTATGAGTGATATCACAAGCCATAATAATCACCATAGCGGTTGCGATTAGGCAGTTGATAATAAAAATTTCTGTAATTCCAAAATGCGCATAACAAAATAAAAACAAAATTGTAGTTGTAAGCTCAACAAACAAATGGACTCTTGGAATTTTAGTTTTGCATGAGCGACACTTTCCGCAAGTAACAATCCAGTTTAGAAGGGGAATTAAATCACGAGTCATAAGTGTAAAGCCACAATTTGGGCAACGAGATTTTTTGCCAAAATATCGACCAAAACAAGATTCACCTCGAGGTAGTCGATAAGCGAAAAGTGTTGCATAAGAACCAAATATAGCCCCAAAAGCAACCACCAAAATAATTTCAAAAATATTTTCCATAAATCTAAATTTTAAGGGTTGATTGATAAACTAAAATTAGTGAGGGAAAACTAAAATAATAACAAATTTAAACAAAATTTATTATTATTTTGATTGTTGCTCAAGATATAAAATCACATCAGCTCTGTCTTGAGGTTTTTTCAGTCCAGCAAAAGCCATCTTGGTTCCAGAAATATAATCTTTGGGTTTGGTAATAAATTGATTGATTGATTCACGATCCCATATTCCACCCATGGACTTCAACCCCTCGGAATAAGAAAATCCGGCATAAGAACCCTTTGGTCTTCCAACAACCCCATAAAGAGCTGGACCTACTTTTGAGCCCTCACCTTTTCCAACATTATGACAAGAGGCACATTTTTTGAAAATTTTAGCACCTTTTTCGACATCGGCAATTTTCATGAGTTCAGCAAGAATTATGGGCTTTTCTTCTTTTTTAATTACAGGTTTTCCATCGGCAGAAATTTCAATTTCATATCCGCGTTTTTTTAATAATTTTGGTTGATAAGTGAGGTCAGCAATAATTGTTGCAAATATGGTGACAATTATTGCAAATGACAAATATGTCGCCATATCAACGACGCATTTTTTGTTATTTTTAAGAAAATTTTTGATACGACTTTTCATAGCTTAGTCAAACAAAGTTGAAACAGATTTCTCAAGCGTGATGTTTTTTATAGCCTCTCCAAGTAACGAAGAAATATCGATAATTTTGATATTTTTGTAAGATAAAGTTTCGATTGAAGCCTCAATTGAATTGGTGATCACTAAATTTTTAAGTTGAGAATTAGCGATTTTACTGCTGGCTTTTCCCGATAAAACACCATGAGTAATATAAGCCGAAACTGAGCTTGCGCCTTTTTGAATTAAGGCATCTCCGGCATTGCAAAGTGTTCCGCCAGAATCGACCATGTCATCAACAATTATACAATTCCGACCTTCAACTTCACCAATAATATTCATAACCTCACTAACTCCAGCAACTGGGCGACGCTTATCAACAATAGCTAATTCAGCATTTATTTTGTTAGCAATGGCCCTTGCCCTAACCAAGCCCCCAACATCGGGTGAAACTATCACTAAATTTTCGATATTAAAATTTTCCTTTATGTGACGCACAAAAACCGGAGAGGCGTAAAGATTGTCGACAGGGATATCAAAAAAACCTTGAATTTGTCCAGCATGAAGATCAACCGTAAGAACGCGATCCGCCCCAGCTGAAGTAATTAAATTGGCAACTAATTTTGCTGAAATCGGTGTTCTTGGAGCGACCTTGCGATCTTGTCGCGCATATCCAAAATATGGTATAACTGCGGTTATTCTTTTGGCCGAAGCTCTTCGCAAAGCATCAATTGAAATCAATAATTCCATTATATGGTCATTGGCCGGATATGAAGTGGATTGGATAACAAAAATATCTTCACCGCGAACATTTTCCTTTACTTCAACAAAAATTTCGTGATCAGCAAAGCACTTGACATCAGCATTAACGAGCTCAACACCTAGGTATTGGGCAATTTTTTGCGACAAAGATTTATTGCTATTGCAAGCTAAAAGTTTCATAATTTTGTCAAAGATTTTTTGAAATTAGTTGTAAGCTGAAATTATCAAAATTAAAAAAATTTAATTTTTTATTTAATTTTTTATTGCTGGGATAATTTGATAAACTCAATCTTGCAAAAGTATATTTTGAAAGCAAAATTAATCAAGAATTTATTGGGGCGTTTTAAGAGTTAATTTCTAGCATTTTTTGTTCATTCACTAATTAAAATTTAATTTCATGATCGACATTGAAATATACGACATCATAAAGATATTGCACATTATTGCGGTAATTTCTTGGATGGTGGGTCTGCTTTATTTACCAAGAATTTTCGTTTATCATTGCAAAGTCGCTGTCAACTCTGAAAGCGATAAACTTTTTCAAGAAATGGAACGCAAATTATTGCGCTATATTATGAATCCCGCCATGATACTGACTTTCATTTTTGGGTTTTATTTGGCGATTCAAATTGGCTTTGCAGGCTCATTTTGGCTTCATTTAAAAATTACTCTAGTATTGATTTTAGCTGGTTTTCATGGCTTTTTAAGCAAGTGGCGTAAAAATTTTGCTGGCGGTAAAAATAAAAATTCAGAAAAATTTTATCGCCTCGTTAATGAAATTCCAACAGTGATAATGATTGCGACCGTTGCCCTTGTTATCTTAAAACCATTCTGACTGACAAATATGAAAAACGATTATTTTCAATCACCAGAATTCTTAAAAAAAGAAAAGCTTTTTTTAGAAAAACATAATTTAGTAAAAATCAATAACGATGAAAGATTTTTAACCGATTATGTTCCTTACGCGACTAAATATAATTTTTGTAATGAACAACTTTATAGCCATCCTTTTATTTACCTTCATCACGACGCATTTGAAAAATTACAACTAGCTTCAGAGCTTGCTAAAAAAGAAGGGCTTAAACTTCGCATTTGGGATGCTTATCGCCCCTTTAAAGTTCAGGCTTATATGGCCGATAAATTTCCCGAACATGTTGCAGAAGGTTATGTTTCGCATCCAAGCGAGGGGGTCGCCACGCATGTTCGCGGGATTGCGATTGATTTAACTTTAGTCGATAAAAATGGCAAAGAATTGGATATGGGAACGGGTTTTGATGAGATGTCTGAAAAATCTCATCATGGCTCAAAGGCCATTCAAGAAAACAACAAAGAAGCTGAAAAAAATCGTCAAATTCTCGCCGAAATTATGAAAAAATCTGGTTTTCAAATTTATGAAAATGAATGGTGGCATTATAATTTAGAAATTTTTGAATTTGATGAAAAAGGCGAAATTATTGGCGCCAAAAGCGATGCCAATATAAAATATCCAAAAATTCCCGAAGATGAATTTTTAGATTTATTAGCCTTAGCAGTAAAAAAAAATTTTTAGAAGAATTTTTAAAGGAAAAAAAATTTGATGAAAAAGAAAAAAAAGAAATTAGCGGTCGAATTGGCTTAATTCTCCATAATCCAAACTCAATAATTGAAAATATAACAACAACTCCATTAACACCATCCAAAGAAAAATGTTAAATTTAATTGAAATAAATAATAAAAATCTTGATGTAATTTTCGATTTTCGTTACGCCACCACCAATAATGTTTGCGAACAAATATTATATCATGAACCTTACAATAAACTTCATCTCGAAGCCTATGAGAAATTTGAAAAAGCCGTAAATTATGCCAAAAATCTTGGTTATAAATTTAAAATTTTTGACGCTTATCGCCCTTTTGCGGTACAAAAATTTATGTTTGAATATTTTCAAAAATTTCCGCAATATCAAAGTTTTTTTTCCAATCCAGAAACCGGCTCAATCCCTCATTGTCGTGGCGTCGCACTTGATTTAACTTTGTGTGATTTACTTGGCAATGAACTTGACATGGGCAGTGATTTTGATGAACTTTCCGACCTCGCCTTCCACAATTGCCCTAAAATTTCTCGATCTCAACTCAACAACCGCAACACTTTACTTGGAATTATGATGTTCGCTGGCTTTGATTTTTATAGCCAAGAATGGTGGCATTATCAACTTTTCGATGCGAGAAAATACTCAGTTATATAAAAATTTTCTCTAGATTTAATCATCTGAATTTAACAATTTTTTGCCAAATTTTTATTGCGATGATTCACCGATCAAAAATTTTTAGGTAATTTAATAAGCTAAAACCTAATTAACTCTCATTCCTTATAAAAACAGATGGTATCAGCGCTATTGGCAAAATTTTACCGCTTTTTAAAGAGGTTAATCGTCGAGTTTTTTGACTAAAATAAATTTAAACCACCAAATTTAAACCACCTAAATTTAAGACTTTCCCATTTGTAATTTTTTACTCAATAAAAATGCACCGGAATCTAAAAATAAATTCCGGTGCATTAAAATTTAAATATTTAATCTAGCTTAAAGAGGCGCGAACTTTTTTAGTCGCCTCAACCATGCCATGGAGTGCAAGCTTAGTTTCTGGCCAATCGCGAGTTTTAAGTCCGCAATCTGGATTAACCCAAATTTGTTCCGGATCTAAAACTTTCAAGGCTTTATTAAGCAATTTTTCCATTTCATCGTGAGCTGGAACACGAGGTGAATGAATATCATAAACTCCCGGCCCAATTTCGTTAGGATATTTGAAGTTAACGAAGGCATTTAGCAACTCCATTTGCGAACGCGAGGTCTCAATCGAAATCACATCGGCGTCCATATCGGCAATTGCCGAAATAATGTCGTTAAATTCCGAATAGCACATGTGAGTGTGAATTTGCGTTTTATCGTGAGCTACTGAAGCCGTAATGCGGAAAGCATCTACCGCCCACTTTAAATATTCTTTCCAATTTTTGTGACGAATTGGCAAACCTTCACGAAGAGCGGCTTCGTCGATTTGGATAATTTTAATACCGGCTTTTTCAAGATCTTGAACCTCATCGCGAATAGCGAAAGCGATTTGCAAAGCAGTATTTTTACGAGGCTGATCGTCGCGCACGAAAGACCATTGCAAAATTGTAATTGGACCCGTCAACATGCCTTTCATGATTTTTGAGGTCAAGCTTTGCGCATATTTTGCCCATTCAACCGTCATGGCTTTGGGACGCGAAACATCGCCAAAAATTACCGGCGGTTTTACGCAACGTGAACCGTAGCTTTGCACCCAACCATTTTTGGTGAAGCAAAAACCGCTAAGTTGTTCGCCGAAATATTCGACCATGTCGTTGCGTTCAAATTCACCATGAACCAAAACATCAAGCCCGATTTCTTCTTGAAATTTAACGGTACGGGCGGTTTCTTCTTTGATGAATTTTTCATAATTTTCACTCGAAATGGCTCCGGATTTAAAATCAGCGCGCGCTTTGCGAACCTCTTTAGTTTGCGGAAAAGAACCGATAGTGGTGGTTGGCAAAATAGGTAAATTAAGTGCTTTTTGAATTTTTTTTCGCTGTTGATAATCACTATTTCGATTTAATAAATTCTCATCAATTTGCGCTACTCGTTTTTTAACTTCTTGATCATGAATTTTTAATGACACGCGACGATTCGCGAGAGCTTTTTTGTTATCCTCAAGTTGCTTTAAAACCGCCGATGATTCTGACCCGCAAGCCTTAGCAATAGTTTCATTAGCTAAATCAACCGGAACGTGCAAAAGTTGACAAGAAGGAGCCACGATCACTCTTTTTTCACCCAATTTAGCAATGGCTTTTTTGACCACAGCAATTGAGTTTTCAAAATTGTTAATCCAGATATTACGACCGTCAACAACCCCAAGTGATAGTGATTGATTTTCTTTAACTAAATTTAAAACTTTTTCAAATTGTTGCGGTGCTCGAACTAAATCAACGTGAACCGAATCAGTTTGGAGACCGAAAGCAAGGTCAGCATTTTCATCGAGCTCTTCAAAATATGTAGCTAAATGCAATTTGATTGATCCTGCAAATTTTTTAAGCTTTGAGTAAGCTTTTATGTAAGCCAAAACCGATTCTTTAGCAAGGTCGGTAACTAAAAAAGGTTCATCAATTTGAACATCTTGAACGCCAATTTGAGCAAGGCGCGCAAATAATTCTTGATAAGCCTCGAGTAGATTATCAAGAAGATCGAGCCTGTTTGAACTATCGGTAGATTTTCCGAGAAGAAGAAAAGTTATTGGCCCAAGAATAACTGGACGAGTTTCGATGCCAGATTTTTTAGCCTCAAGAAATTCATCAAAAATTTTAGTTGAAGAAATTTTGAATTTTTGATTTGCCGAAAATTCAGCTACTAAGTAGTGATAGTTGGTGTCAAACCATTTGGTCATTTCCATGGCCGTAACGTCGATTTTATCTTTTTGCGCTCCTCTTGCCATTGCAAACAACAAATCTAGGTCGACATTTTGACCCAAAATAAATTTAAAATTTTTGGCAAATCTCTCAGGAATCGCCCCGAACAAAGCGATATTGTCGAGCACTTGATCATAAAACGAAAAGTCATTTGACGGAATATAATCAATGCCAGAATTTTTTTGTAATTGCCAATTATGCGCTCTGATTGATTGCGCAGTTGCCTTAAGATCAGATTCGTTCGAAGAGTTTTTCCAAAAACTTTCGACGGCTTTTTTGAGTTCACGATTGGCTCCAATCCTCGGGAAACCTAGGGAGGCAGTTTTTATCATAAAAATTTAAAGTTTAAATTTATGCAAGGCTTTGCAAGAAAAGAAATTCAGAGTGAACTGAATTTTATAATCAGAAATATTCAAATAATTGATTTGAAAGAAATATTAATGAAGAATTTTATTTGCTAAAAATTGATGTCAAATATAGCATTTAAAAAATTCTAAAAATTATTTAATTACAAATCAAAGTTTTTTTTCAGCAATGTCAAATCATCAAACCGATATTGTAATCGTAGGTGCCGGTCCATCTGGATTATTTAGTATTTTTGAAGCGGGTATGTTAAAAATGAAATGCCATGTTATCGACACCTTAGAAAATATTGGTGGACAATGTAGCGCTCTTTATCCTGAAAAACCTATTTACGATATTCCCGCTCACCCCAAAGTTTTAGCGAGTGAATTAGTAGAGCTTCTTGAAGCGCAAGCCAGCCCATTTCACCCAACTTACCACCTTAATCAACAAGTTCAAAAAATTACCAAAAATAATGATGGAAGTTTTTTGGTTGAAACCTCAAGAAACATTAAAATTCAATGTAAGGCTATAATTATCGCTGCAGGCTGTGGAGCATTTGGACCCAATCGCCCTCCTTTAGAAAATATTGAATTATTTGAAGGAAAATCAATTTTTTATTCGATTCGAAATAAAAAAGAATTTGTTGATAAAAAGATCGTTATTGCCGGAGGAGGAGATTCAGCGGTTGATTGGGCAATTAGTCTCGCCGAAATTGCTCAAAAAATTTTTGTAGTCCATCGCCGTGATAAATTTCGTTGCGCTCCCGAAAGTGCAAATAAACTTAAAAAACTTGCCGATGAAGGTAAAATTGAAATGGTCATTCCGTATCAACTTGAAGCCCTTGAAGGCTCTAATTCTCAGCTAAATAAAGTTGTCGTTAAAGATTTTGATAACAACATCAAAAAGCTTGATGCGGATTATTTATTGCCATTCTTCGGACTTGCAATGGAGCTTGGACCTATCGCAAATTGGGGCTTAGCCATCAATAAAAATCACATCGAAGTTGATCGCGCCACTATGCAAACCTCACAACCCGGTATTTATGCGGTTGGCGATATTGCTCATTATCCGCACAAACTTAAATTAATTCTCACTGGCTTTGCTGAATGCGCCAGCGCTTGTCACGATATATTTAAAATTGTTTTTCCTGACCAAGTTTATCACTTCGAATATTCAACCAGCAAAGGAATTTCTTAATCATGTTTAACAAACTAGAAATGCTAATTGCGTTTCGCTACCTTAAATCGAAACGCAAAGAAGGTTTTATTTCGGTTATCGCGATATTTTCGTTCATTGGCATCATGATTGGCGTAGCTACTTTAATCATTGTTATGTCGGTTATGAATGGCTTTCGCTATGAGCTTGTAAATCGTATTTTGGGCATCAATTCTCATTTAACCATTTATAGTCGCGAAGGGCAAATCCATGACTACGAAAATCTCATCAAATCGATTAAAACTCTTCCGACTGTTAACTACGCTAATCCAATTATCGAGAGCAAAGCTATGATTTCTGTCAATAATCAGAATTCGGGAGGCTTAATTCGCGGAATAAAACTTGATGATCTAAAAAATAAAACCTTGATTTCACAAAATATTATTGAGGGAAAAATCGACGAGATTAACAAAAAAGACTCGGTTATTATCGGCTCAAACATTGCTCAATCCATGAATTTAAGAGTCGGCAATAAAATTAAAATAATTTCTGCCGAAACCAATGAAACTATAATTGGAGCAATTCCTCGCATCAAAACTTATCGGGTTGGAGGCATATTTTCGAGTGGGCTCTACGAATATGACTCTTCGACAATTTTCATGAATTATGAAATGGCTCAAATTCACTTTCGCATCAAAGAATCAGCCTCGGCGATAGAAATTTTTCTTAAAGATAGCGCCTTGATTGATGACGCAAAAAAACTTATTGCAAGCAAAATGAACTTTACTGAAAACCTTTATATAGCCGATTGGCAAAGCGCTAATTCTGGCTTCATTGAAGCTCTAAAAGTTGAGAGTACGGTGATGTTTTTAATTCTTACGCTAATAATTTTAGTCGCAGTTTTTAATATTATATCAAGCATGATCATGTTGGTTAACGATAAAAATAAGAGCATCGCACTCCTACGTACCCTTGGCATGACCAAATTTGCTATTCTACGAATTTTTCTAATTTGCGGATCTTCAATTGGAATTTTTGGCACTCTTTTGGGATTGATTATCGGCATCGCATTTTCAGCTAACATCAATAACATCAAAATTTGGCTGGAATCTTTTACCGACACTTCGTTATTTAATCCGGCAATTTATTTTTTATCAACTTTACCATCTAAAATTTTCATTTCTGATGTAGCGATTATTTCGTCAATGGCTTTGGTTTTTTCATTTTTGGCAACTCTTTATCCCGCATACAAAGCCAGCAAATCTAATCCGAGCGATATTTTGCGCCAAGACTAATTAAAAGGTTAAAATTAACGAACCCATAGTTTTTTTAGACTCAATATCGCGATGAGCTTTTGCAACATCTTGAAATTTATAACTCGTAATTTTGGGGCGTAATATGCCCTTATTTAAAGCCAAAAAAAGTTCGTTAGAAGCCGAAACTAATTCGGCGCGATGAGATTTATATTTGGTTAAAGTTGGACGAGTTATAAATAATGAATTATCAACCAGATCATCAAGATTAACCGGTTCAGTATTACCGGATGTTTCACCATAACTAACGCACAAACCCAAAGCCCACAAACATTCTAATGATTTTTTAAGAGTATCTTTGCCAACCGAATCGTAAACTATTCCAACTCCACCATAATCGGTAATTTTGGCAACTTCGGCAACAATATCTTGGGTTTTGTAATTGAGAACATAGCTACAACCAATAGAGCGCGCATAATCAATTTTTTCATCTGAACCGACTGTGCCAATAACTTCGATATTGAGATATTTTGCCCATTGACACAACAAATGGCCCACTCCGCTTGTGGCAGATTGAATCAAAATTCGCTTGACCAACGAAGCAACAAAAACGCGATTGATAAGAGTGTGGGCCATGAGGCCTTTTAAAAAACTCGAAGCGACTTGTTCATTCGATATATAATCGGGAACAATAACAATATTTTGAGTGTTAACAGCTTTTTTTTCAGCATAAGAACCGATCCCCGAGTTAACATAAGCAACTCTGTCACCCACTTTAAAATCTTTAACCTCAGCACCGATTTCAGAAATGATTCCGCAACCCTCATTTCCAAGAATCGCTGGTAATTTTGGTAATTTATATTGACCAGTTCGATAAGCATGATCAAAAAAGTTAATTCCGACCGCATTATGCTTGACAATCACCTCATTTTTTTTGGGTTTAGGATCGGCAACTTCTTCAATTTTTAAAGATTCTGGACCACCAATTTTATGAAGTACAATCGCCTGCATTTTTAAAAGAATTAAGTTTGAATTGTTAATTGATAACTTTGTTAATTTATAAAACTAAAATCTAACAACAAATTCTCAAATATTAATATCAATTTTTTGGGGGGATAACTTAATAGATTAAAATTAATTATTATTGCGCAACCCACATTAAGATAGCTTTCTGAACGTGAAGACGATTTTCAGCTTCATCAAAGACGATTGATTTGTTTGAATCGACAATTTCTTCAACCACTTCATTACCACGATAAACCGGCAAACAATGCGTAAAAATTGCACTTTTTTTAGCAAATTTCATGAGTTTTTCGTTAACTTGAAATGGTGACAAAAGATTAATTTTTTTTTGTTTTAAGGCATCGTTATTTTCTGATTCATCTCCCATTGAAAACCATGTATCGGTAATTACAACATCAGCATCTTTAACGGCATTTTTAGAGATATGATGAAGTGAAATTTCGGCACCTTTTTTGCGCGCTTTAGTAATTTCGTTTACACTAAAATCAATTTCTTGAGGCGAAGCAATTGATAACTCATATTCAAAAGCATTTGAGGCATGAATATAAGAATTTAGGACGTTATTTTGATCACCGCACCATGCTAATTTTTTGCCAGCAATTTTACCTAAACGCTCTTCGATGGCCATGATACTTGCTAAAACTTGACAAGGATGAGAATAATCCGACAAACCATTAATGACTGGGACTTGCGAATTTTTTGCCAATTCAATAATTGATTCATGTGAGTTAGCTCTAATCATAACAAAATCAACGTAGCGCGATAAAACTTTGGCGGTATCGGCAATAGTTTCGCCTTTTCCGAGTTGCATATCGTTTTTATTCATAACCACCGCACTACCACCGAGTTGATTGATAGCAACTTCAAACGACGTTCTAGTTCGAGTTGAAGTTTTTTCAAAAATCATCATTAAATTTTTGTGAGTTAAAATTTTAGAATGACTTGAAGATTTTTGTTCAGATTTAAGTTTTTTTGCGAGCTTTATAATTTCTTTTAGTTCTGAATCTTTGATTTGATTTAGATCAATAAAATGGCGGAGGCTTTTGATATTTTTTTTCATATTTAATTAAAAAACATTTGGAAATTTTTATAAAAGATTTAAAAATTTTAATAGATAACAACTTAAGTATTGTCAAGAAATTCAAGGTAGTAAATGTCAAAAAAAATTTTTATAGTTAGTGGCGGAACTGGTGGCCACATCATTCCGGCGCATTGTCTTGCCAAACATTTAGTTGAACAAAATCACAAAATATATTTTTTTGGAGATAATAAAATCAATTATTTTATTAAACCTCATGATCAATTTGAGGTTCACACTCTAAGTGCGCAACAATTCAAAAAATCTCCGTTAGAATTTGTAAAATTTATTATAAACACCAAATTAGCCCTCTTAAAATCACTTTATTTTTTGCTAAAAATTCGCCCCGATTTTTTATATTCTTTTGGAGGTTATGCAACCTTTCCGATGTTGATAGGAGCAGTCATTACTCGTCGAAAAATTATTCTTCACGAACAAAATTCTCACCTTGGAAAGGTCAATAGATTATTTGCAAAATTCGCCACTAAAATAGCCCTCTCTTTTGAAAATACCGACGGCATCGAACAAAAATATTTCTCCAAAACCGTTCACACTGGAAATCCGGTTCGCGATGAAATCCTCAAACTCTTCAATAAACCATACTCCCTGCCAAATCTTGATTCCGAATCAAGTGAAAATAGTTCAAATAAATTAGGCTATGATGTTTTGCTAAAATCAGACTTTTATCCAGAAAATAATTCTCAAAATTTTTTCAAAATCCTTGTAATTGGCGGATCTGGAGGAGCAAAAATATTTAGCGAAATTTTGCCAAAAGCTTTTTTTAATTTTTCTGAAGAGATAAAAGAACATATTCAAATTTTTCAACAATGCCGAAGCGAGCTTGTAGAATCAACCTTTGAACAATATCGAGCTTTTAATATAAATATCGTTGTCGATAGTTTTTTTGAAGATATGGCGCATATGATTGATAGTTGCAACCTTGTCATCGCTCGTGCCGGCGCATCTTCTATTTTTGAATTTTGTTGCGCCGGAAAACCTATGATTCTAATTCCATTTGCCAAGTCTGCCGATAATCATCAACAAAAAAACGCGGATTTTTTATCACGCAAAGGCGCTGCAATTGTTATAAAAGAAGATGAATTTAATATTCAAAATATAAATGAAATTTTAAATCGACTTTTCTTACAAAAAGATATTTTGTCAACCATGTCTTCAAATGCTAGAAAGATTGCTATTATTGATGCAACAGCAAATTTATCAAAATTAATCAACTAAAAACTTAGTAATATTTAATGACCGAAAAAAAATCTGAAACTTCACAAAACCATCAAAATTCGTTTAACGAAAAATCGGCTTTGGAAAGCGCTCTTGCTGAAAATTTTTCAGTAGGAGAATTGTTAAAATTTCATCGTGAAAAACTTGGTTTAGATATAAAAAAAATTGCCCGCTATCTGAATGTCAAAGAAAAAGATATAATATCTCTGGAAAATAATGACATCGAAAAAATTGCTCGAAACATTTATGTAGCTGGCCTAATAAAATCCTACGCCAAATACTTAAAAATTGAAATTGGATTAATTGATAACAAGATACAAGAATTACCACTTAGATCTAACATCGAAATCAAAAAACACACACTTCTAAATATCGGCGACGATAACGAGCTTTCCCCAAGTAAAGACTTGGTTTTTAATAGCTTAATTATTTCGGCAATATTAATATTTATTTTTTTGATAATTTTTTCTTCACTTGAAAATAATGTCGCTTTAATTAACACCGACGGGATCATATCGGATATCCAAAAAATAAATAACTAAATGTTAAAAATTCGGCCGGAAAATATCATTGATTTTGCCAAAAAGTCTCGAGAAAAATTAACAAAAATTTTTAAATCCGAAGGCTTAAGAATTGCAATCATTATATTTTCATGTTTATTTGCTTTCGTATGGATTTTCCCGAGTTTTTTAGACAACAATAAGCTCAAATTCGATATCACTCAAAGACTTAGCAAGCTTACTCAATCAACAATTTCAATTAAAGGCGATTTAAGCGTTAGCCTATTACCAATTCCAACAATTACCGCCTCAAATGTTTTTATTGAAAACTACGCTATTAACAACAAACGCAATGAAACTGATAATTTTTACAACATCTACATCAAAAATTTAAAAATAATTTTCCCAGTTTTAAAATTTAATAATCGCCAATTGATTAAAAAAATAATTGCCGATGATTGCGTTATTGAAATCGCTCAACCTGAAGTATTAAAAAGGATTGATAATAGCCTGTTCAACACCTATCTAAAAAAATTTCCTCAATCAAACGAAAATAGTAAAAACGTTGCTGAAAGTGGTTTAAGCTCAAAAATCTTTTCGGTTGCTGACCTAGAAAGCACGGCCATATTTATTTCTTCACCGCCAAGCATTCAACTTAATGATAGCATAATTACTTTTTTCAACGAAAACGGGGTTTCAAAAGAATTTACCGATGTTTATTCAACTATTTTGTACGACAAAGATTATATTGATGGTTATGGGAGTTTTGTAAGCCAAAATATTGATAATGAGTTCAAAATCACCGCTAAATTTAATTCTACCGAAAAGCAACCCGATTCTTTTTTTTCACTCAATTCGCCAATTTTAAATCTCCAACTCAAAGGAAATTTTCTTGAAAACAATACTAATGGGCTATTAAAAACCAAATTTAATGGCACTATGGAAGCTGAAATCACCGAATTAAAAAGTTTTTATAAATCCCTCGTCTCATCAACTGATTTAGTCGCCAACAAATTAAAGCTTAATAGCAAAAATATCAAATTAAGCTCCATACTCTCAAATGATGGTAAAAATCTTGAATTCAAAAGAATGCTTGTAAATTCTGATATTATCAACGGCATTGGCGATATATTCATCGGTATTGATTCAAATCAAATTTTAACCTCGGATATTAAATTTACTCTCGATGATCTCGATATCGATAACTTATGGTCAACCGATAATCCGGCCAAAAAAATTGCCGAACTCAATAAACCTCAAGAAATAATCGAAAATGCCAAAAGCGAAGCCGAAAATAATGAAAATTCTAAAAACTTAACTAACGAAAAATCCGATAAAAAGACACCCGAAAAAGATCACAATGAAACCCACAGCATCGGCAACGCTGAACAAAAAATTACTTTTAAATCTTCGGTAATAAAAGTTAAAAAACGCACCGTCTCCGACCTCATTCTCGAAGCTCGAGATTATGACATAAATATTGAAATCGATATCAAGAAAGCTAAGCTATATGAAGGTAAAATCGAAGATGTGAAACTCTATGCTAACATTGCCAATCAAGGTAAGCTTATGGTTTCACCTTTATCTTTTAAACTCGCCGGTAATTCAGATTTTAGAATCAATGGAATTGTCGACGAAACCAATGGCAATACAAGATTTACAGGCTATCTCGATGGAAGCGGAGAATCTTTAAATGAAGTATTTAAGTGGCTTAAAATTCGGCCCGAAAATATCAAAATCGATAATTTAAAAAAATATAACCTATATTCTGATATCGAAGCCGATCAGAACATGATTTCTCTAAACAACTTTTATATAAATTTGGATGACAAAAAAACTGAATTTCATGGAGATTTGTTAATCAAAGATTTTGAAAAAAAACGCGCCATATCAACAAATATCAAGGCTTCCGAGTTCGATATCGACAAATATATTTTGTTTTCTAAAAGCAATATTTATCTACGCGAAGGGATTTTATTTGATAAATTATTGTGGCTAAACGAAGTTTTTTCTGATTACAACATCAAATTAAAATTTGATAAACTAATCTATGCCAACCAAGAATTTAAAGATCAAATTCTCGCTCTTGAGATGGGAAGAGGTTTCATTAAGTTTCCAAAAACTCGCTTTGCCTCAAATAAAAATATTTTTGATTTAGAATTTAATTTTGATATTAGCGACAAAAACCAACTCGCCAATATTTCTATCAATGCTGAAAAACTTAATTTTGCGTTTCGCGATGAAGTAACCGACATGATTACAAATAAAAATCGTACAATTTTTGACAAATTTTTCGAGTTACCTTCTCTTCAAGGATTCTCGGGAGAGATCGATTTAAGTGCCAAAGAAATTCAAATTGATGATAAAATAATTACTGATTTTGAATATAAAAATTCTTTTAAAAATAGTATTTTTGGACAAACTAAAGCTTCAATGAAAATATATGATGGATCCTTTGATTTCAAAGGTCTTAACGATATTAAATACAACAAAATTATCAACGGCACTTTCTCTTGTAAAACCTGCAATGTTAACAAAATATTAAATGATTTTTATGATGTTAAGGCTGTTAGTGGAATTGCAAACATATCTGGCAATATAGTTAGTATCGCTAAATCAACCAAAGAATTTACCACCAACTTAAATTCAGAAATTTCATTAGCCATCTCATCTCCAAAAGTTGATGGTTATGGTTTAACCGATTTAGTTAGAAAAATGTTTGCAGTTAAAAATCACGCTTTTGAACTCACCGAACCCGAAAAAATCTTAGAAAAAAAAGAAGTCTCAACCCAATTTCTTGAGGGCAAAGGTTATATAAATTTTAAAGGCGATAAAAATAGCAATTTTTCTTTATCTTTCAAAGCTCCAGCCATTAATTCGGTGTTTTCGGGCATGATTTTCCTCAAGGACGAAAGTATTAATGGAACGCTTAACACCATATTTATTTCTGGCACTCCGCAAAAACAAATTCCCATCAATATTGCTACAAATGTTGTGGGATTTTTTGATGATGTTGCACAAGTTTCAAACTTAAATCAAGTTAGGCAATATCTAGGTTTAGAGCGGATTAACAATCAAGAATTGAGTACAATTTTAAAAGATAAAGCTGAACAAAAAAAACTCGCCAAAGAAAATAGAATTTTAAATAAAATCAAAACTCCGCAAAAAAAAGAAGTAAATATACAAGATGACCAAAACAACAACAATATTGTCGACAATAACCTAGAAAAAACATCTATCGATCAAAATAATCCCCATACAAAATCTAGCGAATTAAAATCTGATATCTCATCAGAAACTGTGAATCAATCTTCTAGCCCAAATATCGATAGCAATCAAACTTCATCAAACAATATTCAAGACTCAAACAAAATAATTTCAAATCCCGAAATTCCAAATATTCCTTTCGACTCAAAAAACCAATCCAATGATAACTCAGTTGTTCAACCCTCTTTCTAGATATGATTTCTAAAATTAATAAAATTAAAAACCGCAAAAATTCTGAAAAAATTATTTGCCTGACCGCATATACATACCCAATCGCCAAAATCCTCGATAAGCATTGCGATATAATTTTAGTTGGCGATTCACTTGGCATGACAATTTATGGCCACCCCGACACGACCTCAACAACTCTTGAGATGATGATAAATCATGGCAAAGCTGTTAAAAAAGCTTGTCAGAATTCATTGGTGGTGGTTGATTTACCCATCAATACCTACGAAAAGTCGCCACAAAAAGCACTCGAAAATGCCAAAAAAGTTGTTGATTTAACTGGATGCGACGCCATTAAAATTGAAACCACCCCCGCCCTTGTTTCAACCGCTAAATTTTTGGTTGACAACAATATAAATGTGATGGGGCATGTTGGCCTACTACCTCAGCGCGTCAAAGAAATTGGTGGCTATCGTTATCAAGGTCGCGATCAAGATTCTGCTCAACAAATTTTATCAACCGCCATTGAATTAGAAAAATGCGGGGTTTTTAGTATTGTAATTGAAGCCGTTCCCGCTCTTGTTGCTGAAAATATTACCAACAAATTATCAATTCCAACCATCGGAATAGGAGCCTCGCCAGCATGCGATGGTCAAGTCTTGGTAATCGATGATTTACTTGGTCTTAATCAAGAATTTAAACCAAAATTTGTTACTCATTACGAAAATCTTGCGCAAAAAATTGATATTGCGGTTGAAAGTTTTTGTCGAGATGTAAAAAGTAAAAAATTTCCAGCTAAAAATAATTTATTTTAAAACTTATCCGATCGTAATTTCATCGCTTGACACTTAGTTTGATCGTCCTTAACATGCGCGGACTTAATTGTAATTTAGGTTTGTTACAAACCACAACTTCAGTGACTCCCTTAAAATTTTTGGACTCCCTTAAAATTTTTAAGATAAAAATCTTCTTAAAAAGACATAATTTTGGGACAAAATTTTGGGGCATAATTTTGGGCTTTCGACAAAGATTTAAAAGACTCTAATTAAAAAATTAAATTCACATTCAATGACACAAAATAATTCTCAATTTCGCAATGTCGCGATTATTGCGCACGTTGACCACGGCAAAACAACTCTTATCGACGCCATGCTTCACCAAAGCGGAACTTTTCGTGCGAATCAGCAGGTTGAAAATCGCGTGATGGATTCCAACGCCCTTGAAAAAGAACGCGGGATTACCATTCTTGCCAAATGCACTTCGTTAATGTGGAAGGACCAAAAAATTAATGTTATTGACACCCCCGGCCACGCCGACTTTGGTGGCGAAGTTGAACGAGTTCTTTGCATGGCCGATAGTACGCTTCTTTTAGTTGATTCGGCCGAAGGAGTTATGCCTCAAACTAAATTTGTATTATCGAAAGCTTTGGCTCTTGGTTTAAAACCAATTGTCATTATCAATAAAATTGATCGACAAGATGCAAGACCGGATGAAGTTCTTAACGAAATATTTGATTTATTCGTATCTTTAAATGCCAATGAACAACAACTCGATTTCCCAGTTTTATATGCGGTTGGGAGAGATGGTTGGTGCGTTCGCGATATGGATAAAGATGAGCGCAAAGACCTATCGCCCCTTTTTGATTTGATTTTAGAACATGTTGAGCCACCAAAATTTAATGTTGACGCTCCCTTTGCAATGCTTGCTACACTCCTTGATCACAGCCCATATTTTGGAAGAATGCTAACGGGTCGAATTTACTCGGGAAAAGCTAAAAACTTAATGAACTTTAAAGCCATAAATCTTAAGGGAGAAATTGTTGAACAAGGTCGATTAACCAAACTTCACGTATTTCGTGGCGTTGAAAAAGTTGCAGTTGATGAAGCTATGGCGGGAGATATTGTTTCTATAGCTGGACTCGAAAAAGCCTCAGTTTCTGACACTTTATGCGATATTGCGGTTATTGAACCAATTAAATCAACTCCCATCGATCCTCCTACCATGGCTATCACCATCGGTGTCAACGATTCTCCTTTAGCTGGAACTGAAGGTTCCAAAGTCACTTCGCGCATGATTCGCGATCGATTATTTGCCGAGTCCGAAACTAACGTCGCAATCAAAGTCAAAGAATCCGATGCAAAAGATGCATTCGAAGTCGGCGGTCGCGGAGAACTTCAGCTCGGTGTTTTGATCGAAAATATGCGTCGCGAAGGTTTTGAGCTTTCAGTTTCTCGCCCACGGGTTCTATTTAAAAAAGATCAATCGGGCAATATTTTGGAGCCTATCGAAGAGGTCGTCGTCGATGTCGATGATAATTTTAGTGGCGTAGTGGTCGAAAAACTTTCATCGCGCAAAGGCGAAATGATTGAAATGAAGCCTTCATCTGGCGGTAAAACTCGTGTGGTTTTTTATGTTCCGTCGCGCGGGTTAATTGGTTATCAAAGCGAATTCTTAACCGATACCAAAGGGACCGGAGTTCTTAATCGCATCTTCCATGAATACTCGCCATACAAAGGTGAAATGAAAAGTGTTAAAAACGGCGCCTTAATTGCGACCGACCCAGGCGAAGCTGTAGCTTATGCTCTTTGGAATTTACAAGACCGAGGGGTTATGTTCGTTAAGCCACAACAAAAGGTTTACGCCGGAATGATAGTTGGCGAAAACTCAAAGCAAGGCGATCTAGAAGTTAACGTCCTAAAAGGCAAACAACTCACCAATATCCGCGCATCTGGGGCTGATGAGGCAATTAGACTTACTCCTCCTCGTATTTTAACCCTTGAAGATATGATTACTTATGTTGGCGATGATGAGTTGGTTGAAGTAACACCAAAATCACTGAGACTTAGAAAAAAACTACTCGACCCAAATGATCGAAAAAGGCAAGGTCGGGGTAAAGATGAAAAATTTGACTTTATTGAAGAATAGTTTGGTCAATTTTGCCCATACTTTTTAACAAAATAATACCGAATCATCTCAGCAAAATATTTTCCAAACAAAACAAATTTGAATCTAAAACAGCGTTTAGGAAAAATTAAAACTAAAATTTAAAACAAAATGCAAGCGCAAAATCACAAAACACTTATAGTTCATTATCTCCCTACTGGAGCTAATTCGAACACCAAAAAACTTCTCGATATTTTTATATCTGAAGTAAAAAATAAGAAAGTTACAGAGATTGAAAACCTTGACCTCTTAAAAACTTCAGTTCCAATTTTCAACGAAGAATCTATTTCCGCATATTACAAACGAAATTATCAAGGACTTAAACTTAACGAAGCGGAAACTAAACTTTTATCACAAAATGATAATCTAATTAAACAATTTAAATCGGCTTCGTTAATTGTTTTGGCTTGTCCAATGCACAACTTTGGGTACCCTGCTTTGATGAAGGCTTATATTGATGCGGTAGTTTTTCATAACGAAACTTTTGCCTATAATCAAAAAATGATGCAAGGCAAAAGAATTCTAACAATTTACAGTTCTGGTGGGGTTTATTCTAATGAAAAATTTAACTTCGAACACCAAAACTCTAACTCAATATCGCTCTTAGCAAACGCTACTTTTAAATTTATGGGTTTTGATGAAGTTAAGACTATTGGAACTAGTCTTAGAGATAGCGAAAGTTATAAAAATAATTTACCAAAAATTTCATCTGAAATTAAAGAGATAGCTGATAATTGGTTTAATTAAATTTTATAAAAGTTAGCGATAAATAAAAAAACTATTTAGGTTTTTTACTTGATCCGCCATCTTTAAATATTTCGTGAATTAATCTTTCGAGTGCTTTCTTGATGTAATAGCTTTTAGATCTTTCTTCTTTTACGCACAATCGTATTAATGATTGCTCAAGTTCTGCTGGAATTTGAGCGGAGATAGTAACTACTTTATTTTCTTTCATATTTATAAATAAATTTAGGTTAATACTTTTATCAACAAGTATTAAATTTTATTTTAAATTTTAATCACCCTTTTAATAAAAATATAAAATAAATTTTTTATTTGTGTTTCATAGTAAGAAAAATAACATCTATAATTATACAAAATCACAACTATCTTTAGCCCTAGATTCTCTAGGCTTTAAGAACTATCAAACTAATCAGATTTGGGGCTGGATTTATGCAAAGGGCATAAATGATTTCGATAAAATAACCAATGTTTCAAAAACAAACATCGGTATTTTAAAAGAGAATTTTATGTTTGAAAATTTAAACATTTCAAATTTAAAAGAATCGTTTGATGGAACTTTAAAATTTCTAGTAAAATTTATTGATAATAAAGAAGTAGAGTCGGTCTATATTCCAGAAACAACTCGTTCAACACTTTGCATTTCATCGCAAATTGGATGCACCTTATCTTGTAAATTTTGTCACACCGGAACTCAAACTTTAGTGCGCAATCTTGAACCTAACGAAATCGTCGCTCAAATTTTAGTTACCAAAAACTTAATAAATGATTGGGATCAAAAAAATCGCAAACTCACTAATCTCGTATTTATGGGAATGGGAGAACCATTTTTTAATTATGATAACCTAGCTAAAGCACTAGAAGTTATTTGCGACCCCGATGGATTAAATTTCGCCAAAAAACGCATCACCATCTCAACCTCAGGTCTGGTTCCTGAAATTTTAAAATGCTCGAAAGAACTTAAAACCAATTTAGCCATCTCGCTTCACGCTACAAACGACAAGCTTCGTAACGAAATTATGGGTATCAACAAAAAATATCCGCTCCACGATTTATTCAGCGCATGTCAAATTTATAATCGTGAAAATCCTGATCAAAAAATTACTTTTGAATATGTTATGCTTAGTGGCGTAAACGACTCCACTGACAATGCTTTTGAGTTAATTAAGCTCATCAAAAAATATAATTTGAATTGCAAAGTTAATTTGATTCCTTTCAACCCTTGGGATGGGTGTAATTTTAAAAACTCATCGATAAATAATTTAAAACAATTTCAAGATATTCTTAAAAAAAATAATCTGATTGCCACAATTCGTAAAACACGAGGAGATGATGTGATGGGGGCTTGCGGTCAATTAAAATCATCTTCTGAACGCGAGAGAAAAAAAACCAAACAAAACTAATCTTCGATTAGAATTTTACTATACAAAAAACAAAATTTTTTGCTTAAATAAATTATCAAAGGTTAGTAAGCCTCAAATACAATTTGAAATGAACTTGGCATACTTAAATCCAAAAACTATTTAAGCTCTTTGTTCTACATTATTTTTCCCAATAGATGCTGGAATAGGATTAGGACTTGGAAATTGAGGCACTCCAGAATTTTGCGTGGTTTGATTTTTATCTCCCATATTTTTTATGATATTTTTCACTTTATTACCAACAATATCCGAATCCAACTTACTTATTTTTTCTAAAAAACCCTCCATTACTTGTAGCCTTTTACTTGAATCAGAAACAACAGAAAAGTTTTGGTTTTCATCAAGTTGTTTTTTATCAAGAACAACAACTCGCCCTCCATCTTCGATTATCAGTTGATGATCCGAGTTTGCATAGGATTTTTGTGATCTACTATTTAATCCAGTTTCCATTTCATATCCTAATTTGATCCAACCTCTTTGTTGCGGAAAAATATATTCATTTTTAGCCAGCTCTTCTGTGACTTCTCTGAGAGTGCTTTCTATTTTAGCGCCTTGGTTAACACTTACAGAAGTTTCTGGTTCAGTAGCAGTTGGAGCAAAAAACGCTTTTGGATCGGATTTTAAAATATTTTTTTCGATATATGTGCAGGCTTTATCAATATAAAATTTACACAAAACCGGATCGATAACGCCACCCTCCCTCTCAAGATTATTGGTCCATGTGGTTTGACCATTTTGGGTTTTTTTACCCGCAATGCTAATTTCACCATTATCTGAAAAATAAAACTGATATGAATCAAATCTTGTACCAAGTCTTGAATTATCCCTTCTTAAGTCAAGAACGATACTTTTTTTCCCATCTCTCGTTAATCCATATTCATCCACTTTCCCTAGACTCTTCCATCTTCTTTCACCTGCTTTATCACTTTCTATTACTGCTAAACCACTCCAATCAAGTTTATTGATTAAACCATTTAATTTATTTTTACTTTTTTCTAGTTCATGATTCCTTCTTACTAAATCACCTCTGTTTTCTGTATATCCCGGTACTGCAGTTGTTGTTTGAATTGCAACGCCAGATAAATGAGAATTAGTTTCAGAAATTGATGATGACTTTGGATCATAAGATAATTCAACAAAATTCTGATTATAAGCCACATTAACATTCTGTGAAGATTTTCCGCAATTTGTTGCGATCATTGCATCAACACTTCCATAATAACCTTCATTTCCAACCATTGCATGGGGGTCGGCACAATTTGTTAAAGCAACTTTATAGCCCTCCTTTACTTCTAAAGCATCTTTATTTCCAATAAAAACTTCTGTAATACCTATATTTCGAGCATTTGATTTTATTTTCTCAAGGGTTTCATCATATCCAAAAATACGCTGATCAGCACTATATGGTAACTCAAGAGCGTCAAATTTTAGAGATTTAACAAAATCACCTTGGCCATTTTGAGCACTTTGATGAATTTCACCAAGAGCATCAGCTATGCCCTTCAGTCTAGCTTCATAAAATTTATCCTGTTTAATTTTTTTATTGCCACCTTCATCATTAATCACACCTTCGGCAAAAAATCCAAGACCAGCTTTATTGAATCTTAGGCAGTACCTATGATCAGATTTATCTTGACTAAAAGCATGATTTGCCGAAATAAAAGCTTGCTTGAATTCTTCTTTAAAAC
Source organism: Pseudomonadota bacterium (assembly GCA_009925685.1). Lineage (GTDB taxonomy): Bacteria > Pseudomonadota > Alphaproteobacteria > Rickettsiales > UBA1997 > CAILUF01. Next base: position 683 of record RFYG01000014.1, on the reverse strand, counting down.
CCTTTCTTAATAAATCTAAATCGATGACACCTCGATCTCCATTCCATGTTACAGCTATTTTATTTTCCGAAGGTTGATCGGGACGATCTTCTTGGAATGTAACTCGGTACATATCTTTTTGGAATTTTTTATAAGATTCATCAGTTTCATTGTCAGGATAAAAGAAGATGCAGCCTGTATTTCTTTTATCTCCTTGCCACTGAAAGCCAGACTGATCAACTAAAAAGAAATTCTTACCACCACCTTGAATTTGCTTTGGTTGCCCAGACGGAAATCCTCCAAAATATTCAGCCTTAACCTCCGATTGGTTAACAACTAATTTTTGCAAATGGCGAATACGACAAATTTTATCCTCATCCAGTAGCCCGCCATACAAATTAAAATTATAACCTCCAGTTGTATTTAAAGATTCATTTCGAGCTAAAATCTGCAAATGTTTCGAATTAAATTCTGAAGAATCTGAAGGGAAACTTTCTGACTTATTTGTGTAAGGATTATGATATTTAGCACCCAAAATCCCAGTACCTTTAACAATATCTTGGAATTCTTTTATAACCGCTTTTGAAACCAAAGTAAATAATTTAGAATTTCCTAGGCTATTTTGCTTAGATTCCAGCTGGCGGAATGATTCAGATTTTTGTAGTTGGAAAGGCATATTTTGAGTTGATAAGATCTTAAAAGAT
>RFYG01000130.1 GCA_009925685.1 Pseudomonadota bacterium | reverse complement strand
TTCATTGAAACATCTTCTTCTACTATGTCATAGATATTTGTTCCAAAATAACTAAAAGGATTAAGATATATTATAGCAGTATATCCTTTATCAAGATGAGGCCACCAATAATTATTTTCATAATCATTAAATTTTTCCTTTTTTAACCTCATCACGTTTGTTGTTAATTTTGTGTGAAAAGGTGGTTTTTTGCAAATGTTTGATACATAAGAGAAAACTGTATCCATTTCTGGAATATCTACACGATGGCGATAATCTTCAAAGTAAATTCCATTATATGAAGGAGTTTGCCAGTTTTTCCATAAGATTGATTTCTATACATTTCGTCCATCATTTTTGGTAAATTATTTATACTATTTACCGAATGAATTAAAGGTTTAATTCTACCATCAAAAACTAACTGCGAAGCCTGTTCTGATTCGTAATAATTGGCAAAGTGGCTACCGATTATGGTTTTTAAACTCATCCATAAATATCTTAAGTCAATTGTTGCGTTGAAACCAGAGCTTGCAGCGCATGTCACAACTTTTCCACCCCTTGATAGTAAAAATAAAGAAACACCCAATGTTTCTTTTCCAATATGCTCAAATATTACATCTAAATCATTAACTCCCTTTTTCTCTAAAGTTTTTTTAGCATCTCTCCAAGATAAATAATTTGGTTCACCATTTTCTAAAATAAAATTTCCAAATTTATCTTTGCCTCTATTGACAACAATTTTTGCACCAAGTTTTCTACATAATTCTTCTTTTTCGTCGTTCGATACAACTGCGATTGGATTTGCTCCAACGAGATTAGCAAGTTGAATGGCAAAATTTCCAAGCCCACCACTTGCTCCCCAAATTAGACAATTTTGACCAGCTCTGAGTGATGCTCCGTTGGGAGAAATCAACATTCTATATGCTGTTGATAGAGTTAAACAAAAACTTCCCGCAACTTCCCAACTAATGTTTTTTGGTTTATGAATTAGTTGCGAAGATTTTACTTTGGTAAATTCTGCAAATGCACCGTAATTTGTTTCGTAACCCCAAATTGATTGACTTTTTGGAAGCATTCCATCCATTTGGGCTATTGATTCTTCTGTGTCAATGATGTTGCAGTGAATGATAACTTCATCATTCTCTTTCCATTTGCGAACATTTTTTCCAACTCTGACTACAACACCAGATGCATCGCTTCCAAAAATCGCATAATCTTGCAAATGACTAATGTCTTGTTTGTTGCGATAAATATGACCGTTAATGAGTTGAAAAGGAGAAATTGGATGAGAAAGGCTACTCCATATCGAATTGTAGTTGAGCGCGCTGGATTTAACTTTAACTAGAACTTCATCATCATTTAGATTTGGTTCTGGAACCTCCATTTTAATTATTCCATCTGATGGCTTACGATTATTGAGGGGAATTTTTTGAAGATTATTTGAATGCTCTTTATTTATTCCATAGGCCCACATAAATTAACCTCTAAGTAATGGAAAAAATTTTTCTGGTACTGGAGCATCTTCAATAACATTAACTCCCATTCTATCAAAAGGAGGTGTGGCGTTAATGTATTTCTTAGTCATGGTTGCCCCATCAAGTAGGAATCTTACTGATAATGCTCTCCTAGTTGTTTTTGATTTATGCGGGTGCGATGCATGAACAGTGTTGTTAAAAAAAACTAATGCATCTCCAGGATTCATATCAAAACTCACAGCATCAAAATTCTTTTCTACTTCTTCAATAAGTTCAAATCCCTCGGAATTTTTAGCAATATCCCCTCCGCCATTGAAAGATTTTGGCATAAATAATTTATTTAACTTGTGAGTCCCTCTAAAAAAAATCAATCCAGAATTGGCAGGAACTTTATCTGGTGTCATCCAAACCGATAAATTTAGATCACCTTTAAAAATATAATAGGGGCGATCATGATGAATAGGGGTTGGGGAAGAGTTTTCATATTTAACTAAAATATGATCATGAAAAAGCCAGCATTTTTTTGATTTAGTAAGGCCGGTAACGAGATCAATAATTTTTGGCAAGCAACACATCTGATTCACCAAAGGTAATCTTTTCCAATTATTAAAATCCATAAAAAATTTTCCTTTTTTTTCGGATTCCATAACTCTGCAAAATGGACTTGGGCTATTTATATTAGAATTAATAGCAGATCCCAATAATTCTAAATCATTTTTATCAAGAAGTGACTTAATAATAACAAAACCATCTTCAAATAATTTTTTTGAATAATTCTCCAATTTTTCAATCACAATAATCCTCCTAAATTTGCGTAATTCATTTT
>RFYG01000129.1 GCA_009925685.1 Pseudomonadota bacterium | reverse complement strand
TATCAAAATTTTTAATTATGGCGATTATTTCTTCATTTTTAATGCGCTTATTTCCAGAAATTGTAATTTTAGAATAATTAAGATTATTGAGCTTTAGATAACTATAAAGATAACCTGTAAATTTATTTTCGATTTGGTGGGCAAGCTTGGGTTTGTAAATATTGACAGCGATAATTAAGATGAAAGATATAACAATAACGAACAAAAAAACTCGCAACAAAATCGCTTTAAGAAAAACATTAAAAATATTTTTGATTTTACGCCACGAGTGATTGGTAATAAAAAAATCGTTAATTTTTTGCTTAATTATTTTCATCCGAAATAGGCGTTTTTGACAAGAAAATCGACAATTTGCTCAAAACTTATACCAACATGTTGAGCGATTTTTGGAACCAATGAGGTCGCCGTAAAGCCCGGATGAGTATTAACTTCTAGTAAATAAAATTTATTATCGCCCGAATTTTTATTGTTAAGTATAAAATCAACCCGCGCTATACCCCTACAACCAACAGCGTTAAAACACTTTTCAGCTTGATTCAAAACTTCTTGATATTTTTCAGCTGAAATTTCGGCGGGCATAATGTAATCGGTCATTCCTTGGGTGTATTTACATTTATAGTCATAAAACAAGCCATGAGGCCTAACCTCAATTGCCCCCAAAGCTTTTCCATCCATCACCGCTACATGCACCTCTTGACCCGCAATATAATTTTCGAGAATCATTTCATCACCATATTGCCAAGAAAAATCTGTAATGTCGAATTTAGAATTTGGCATTATCACTTCAACGCCAATGCTCGAACCTTCATTAATAGGTTTAATTACGCATGGTTTGCCAATTTTAAAAAATTTTTGCTTATTAAGATCAGCGGAATTTTTGTGTAAAATTTCATATTGTGGGGACAAAACACCTTCAATTTGACAAAGCTTTCGGGTCATAACTTTATCCATGCAAACCGCGGAGGCAAGCACTCCAGAGTGAGTGTAAGGTATTTCAAGAATGTCCAACAAACCTTGAATTCGGCCATCTTCGCCATATTGACCGTGCAAAGCATTAAAAACTAAATCGGGAGCATATTGTTTTAAATCGTTAATAATTTGGTGGGTAAAATCAACTTTTGTTGCATTATAGCCCATTTTAATCAAAGCCTGATAAACAGATTCTCCAGATCGAAGAGAAACTTCTCTTTCAGAATTCCAACCTCCACACAAAACTAATATTTTTTTAGATTTCATAATTCAATAAAGATTAATTATTTTGAGAAGAGCGACTGATTTCATTGTGTCGAGCAAAATTGGCTTTAACAAAATCTTCAAGATTGAGCTGGTCACTCACATATTCAAATAATTCTTCGAAAGATATGCGATTTCTTTTGGCGATATCATTAAGAGAAGATAATGATGCCACAATATTTTCGGGCACAGAAACTCCTTTTTGACTTAAAAATTTCATTTGAAATCCGATCGGATGAGAGTTTTCTTGAGGATCGCCAATATAAAAATCTAAGGGGATATTTTCGGCACCAACTTTACAGTTTAAACTAAATTTTTTGGTCATTATTAAAATTCAAAATGCTATTACAACAAACTTATTATTAATAAAATTATTTTTCTTATATTGCAACTCGTCGAGCATAGAAAAATTACCATTAATAAAATCTATTGAACTAAGTTTTAAGCCAATCTTTCTAAGAATAGCATCTCCTGAAGCGGTGTCCCACTCCATTGACTTTCGAAAATGCAGATACAAATTAGCCTCGCCTTCGATAATCTTAAAAAACTTAATGGCTGAAGATAATTTCTCTACCGAAAAATTTTTGATAAAATTTGGAAAAAATTGCTCAAGAAATAAATTAATATCGGCTTCTTTGGTTCTTGAGCTGGTAATGATTTTAAGAGTTTTTGGTTGTTGACTAAAATTAAGAGTCTTGTGAATTTTGGTAAGTTTTTTTTGCTGATGATCATATTTGATAATTTGATCATCTTGATCACTAAAAATTGCCTTTCCTCCTTCAAATAAGGGGGCATAAATTAGTCCAAAAACTGGCTGATTATTAGCAATTAGCGCGATATTGATGCAAAACTCTGAGCTATAATTAACGAAACTTGAGGTTCCATCAATTGGATCAATCAAAAAAAATAGATCACCTCCGACATCGCGCAATTCATTTTCTTCGCAGATAATTGGGATATTTGGGCAAATTTTTGATAGCTCAATGTTAATTAATTGGCTAATAGCAAGATCAATATTAGAAACTTTCGAGTTATCGCTTTTAACAAAAATTTTAAAATTTTT
>RFYG01000128.1 GCA_009925685.1 Pseudomonadota bacterium | reverse complement strand
GGGATTGAGTGTTGCGGGATTGAGTTGAGATTTATATGGCTCAATTTCAGCATAATCAGTAAAATTTTTACATGTTGAGACAGAGCATAGTTCTCCACAATATGTAGAATTAATTATTGGATTGCAATTTGTTGAGCTGGGTGGCGTGCATGAACCGGATGCGTCACAAGTGGGGCGACAATTAGTATCAAAGTAATTAAAATCTATACATTGAGCTGGACAAAAATTGGTATTAATTGAGTTGCCAGAACCATATAATTGGGCACAGGATTTCAAATAATCATCAGCACAACCGGTCTCCTTTTTAAGATTTGGATCGAAATATGGGGAACAATCATTAGAAGGATCAAGATCCTTATTTATATCAATTAATTCTTTAAGCTTTTTATTTGAACAAAATACTGCCGGACGAGGAGTATGATTCATATAAAACCCCTTACCACATTGAAAAGTAAATGTATAATTATTGTTGTTGCTATTTCCTGCTATAGACCATGATCCATTCCAACTCTCAGGAGAAAATATTATTTTCTGACCCTTTCTAAAAAAATATTTTTTACTTGAATTTGAAGACATATTATGTGTCTCTTCAATTCCCTCTGGCAATTCTGAAATATATTGATATGTCCCATCTGGTTTTTTATGGGTGTTAATAATTTTAAATTTTAAATTACAATTATTTATTGTAGCTACTGGATTATTTAAAGCAGTTGTAGCGTCATTAAGGTATATATTTTGTTTTGGATAATCAAATTTAACATAGCCAGATTTGGTAATTGGAATTTCAAGAAATTCATAAAAATGAGCCTTTAAAGTGCAACCGGAATTGCTGTTATCAGCTGTTGTTTTTATATATAATTCGTCAATTTCATTAGGATTAACTTCAAATAATATTGGGTTACTTCCCACGAAGACATCTTCATATGTTCCATCGGCACCATCTTTAGAAAATTTAAAACCTGCGCAAACCCCCTCTTTTTTAAATTTTAACTTATAATTTTTTGAAGCTGGAGCTTGAAGTTGATATTTTGAAAATGTTGTTGGAATAAGTGCTAAATTTATATCAATAATATTAGCACTAGAAGAATCCAAATAATTATTACTACCCACAAATCCATCACCCTCGAATCTTATAAAGCCCGTATTTTCATACATTCTATTTTTTGATAAATTATCAACTTGGTAAAGCTTTGTATATTTATCATTATAAGCTGTTCTTTCTTCATCTGATGTTAGGTTATTAAGTTCAACATCCTCTGCGGTTGTATACTTATCTAAATCATTTAAACCAGTGTTATTACTGCATCGAATATTATCGTTACTACCATTATCAGATAATACACAATTCCAAGATTTTGGGTTAGGAAAAAGTGCTGATATATTTTTTTTATCAGCACCAATTTGTACATAATTGGGGAAGGGGATAAAATAAGCCAAAATTCGCTTGGCACCCGCTGAATATGTTTCGTTAATATAATAATTTAAACGATTATCGCTAATTGATTTTTGGGGAGGATTGCTATTTAAATCATCAATATATTGGTCAGCTCCATAAAGATATGTTGTACCATTGGAAACAAATTTACCCCAAAAATTGACAAATAAATTTTCATTCCCAGAAATTTCTGATTTATTAATCGATGAATGAATAAGTTTTGAAGAATTTTTGTCAGGATCGCCAAAATCATCTTTGTTATTGTCATTAATATTAGCTGGATCTTTGATCGAATTTTCGCCTAAGTTTATTTCTCCAACAGCATTTATTAATATTCTTGAGTCTTCTTCAATCTTTATTCCATTCGATCCACCAATTCCAATCCAAGGAGTTTCTGATAGGCTTTTTGGAGCAACTCCCCTAAAAATTTGTTGTTTTTCTTCAACGGTTAAATTTGGATTTATTTTGCATAATTTTTCAACTTTTAACCCGCAGGTAATTCTTTCTACTTCAGTATTTTTTAGACAATTATCTTTTTCATATATTTTTCTAAAAACCACTCCCTGAGTTGAATCAGATGGATCTTTTTTTCTGTCAAATTTACAAAGATTTTCAAGATTATTAGCATAAACTGGAAAGGAATATGAATCATATTCACCGAAGTCATCAGTTTCAACGCAACCATAATTATCGCACGAAAAAACAAAAAAAATGGCAAAGCCAACCAGAAATTTTTTTAATAATGTAGCTGTGTAAAAGTTTTTGATTTGCAATTTTTTAAAAAAATAAATTTTAATTTAATTATCAAATTAATTTAACACGATCATTTATTGATGTTAAACATTTGAGTTATTATCGTTATTTTTTGATAATTTT
>RFYG01000127.1 GCA_009925685.1 Pseudomonadota bacterium | reverse complement strand
AATTTAGTCAATATTAACAAATTTTTATTTCTCATTTTTTTATTTTTTGCATTTAACTCGCAATCTTTTGCCAAAGAAGATTTTTCCCGAGATTTTCAAAAAAATTCTGAAATAAAAAAAAATCTTAAATCTAAAGTTACAAAAAATAAAACTCCTCGAAAAGACAAAAAAAATCTGCCAAAAAAAGTTTCTAAGTTATTGCCTGTTATATCCGAAAAAGATATAGATGTCGATTTAAACGACGATGAAGATTTGGACAAGTTTGACTATGAAAACCTGTATAAATCAAGTCAAAATAATATAGAAAATATCATTATCAATGAATCCGGAAATTCTTCTCAAAATAATTCTAATAATAATGAATTCAGTGATTTTGGAATTATCAAGGATACAGTTGAAGAAAAAAAAGTTATCAAAAAATATGATTCAGAAGAAGATGAGATTTTTTTAAATAAAGATATTTTTGACGAAAAAAACAAAACTAAGCTCCGAAAATCCGCTATCCAACAACCAACTAGCGAAGTTAAAGATTTTACCATTTCTAATCGTATCGTAAGTGATTTATCTCTAACTAATAATTATGGAAATTCACGAAATAAATTTTTTGATGCAAATGGTGTTGTACGTTATTTTTCGAATATTCAATTAAAAAAAGATTTTGAATTTTACGGTCTTTTTAGATTTTCACGATTCGATAATGATCTCGATATTGCCAAGCGCGAACAAAGTCCAAGCGGGGGTGGGTCAAGGATTTTTGAAAATATGGGCATCGGCATTTCAGAATTAAGCTTCAAATATTCCAAAAATAATAGCTCCTTAATTCTTGGTAAATTTACCGCAAACTTTGGAACCGCATGGCGCTGGAATAAGGCAATAGCCGTTCATAACATTCCACAAAATTACGCTTTAACCGAAAAACTTGGAATTACCGCTATAACTAAATATGGCGATATTAAAAAATCCGGTCTTTATAATTTTTCTCTAAGTTTTTTTACCAATGATAGAAAAAATTTTGACAATAGCTTATTTCATAGAAGGCAATCAGCTTCAAAATCTCAAGCTTTGGCTGGCGATACTAGAAGCTTAGCCTCTTATGCCTTAGCAACAGATATAAGCTTTGATTTTAGCGAGAAAGAAAAATTAAGATATCACATCGGTTATTCAAAGCTAGCCGTCAACAAAAGAGCTTCTTCTTTGCCATCTGATATTATAAAAAAACAACAAGGAATTGTTTTTGGTATGAATTATGAATTTCCAATAAACCGTGATTTTTCTGGTGAAGCAATTTTAGAGCATGCCAACATTAAAAATCCCGATGGCGACAGTAGAGTTTTAAACAATTATTTGACTACCAATTTCATTTTAAAATATTCTAATAAATATTCTTTAATGATTGGCAACTCAAGAAACAAAAATAAAAATATTTCCCTAAATAGTTCTCGAAGAAATATTTCAGAAATTAATATTGGTTATGAGTTTACTAAAAATAAATATTTTGATAGGTTAACTACCCAATTTGGATATTATCAAAGAATTGAAAAAAATGCCGATCGGGGCCATAAAAATAAAGCCTTATCAATTCTGATTCGTTACTATAAAAATTTTTAACAAAACTTCTTCAATGCAAAAAATTATATTAGCCTTGCCCAAAGGAAGAATTCTTCACGAACTTAAGCCATTTCTAAAAAAAATAGATATCGATGTTGAAGAAGATTTTTTTGATGAAAATTCTCGAAAATTAATATTTTCAACGAACTTTCAAAACCTTGAGGTTGTTAAGGTTAGAAGCGTTGATGTGGCCAATATCGTTAAATTTCAAGGTGCCGATATCGGAGTTTGCGGTAAAGATGTTATTGAAGAATTTTTATCACCTGAGTTTTACTCCGTTCTTGATCTTGGAATTGGAAAATGTCGACTATCTCTTGCTCACCTTAAAGATATAAATTTTAATATAAATTCTAATAAACAAATTAGGGTTGCAACCAAGTATCCCAATATAACTCAAAATTATTTTAATAATTTAGGAATCCAAGTCGAACTCATTAAACTTAATGGTGCAATTGAAATAGCCACAAAATTAAAATTATGTGATTATATTGTTGATTTAGTTAGCTCCGGCAAAACCCTAGCAGAAAATCAAATGATTGAAAACCTCAAAATTCTTGATGTAAGTTCGCATTTAATCGTAAATCGCACCTCGTTAAAAACCAAAAATCCTCAACTTCACCAAATCATTAATAAATTCAATGTTTAAAAGGCTAAATCTAAAAAACATTTTTATTAAAAAAATCATAACTTGCTCACTAATTTCTGTCTTAATTATTTTTTGCCAACCAATCTC
>RFYG01000126.1 GCA_009925685.1 Pseudomonadota bacterium | reverse complement strand
TTACTCGTAATAAATTAGTTGAATATTTAGAAGAAAATAAAATTGGAACTCGTTTGTTATTTGGAGGAAATTTGCTTAAACAGCCATACATGAAAAATAAAAATTATCGAATTGTTGGCGAACTAAAAAATAGCAACATTGTTATGAATAATACTTTCTGGATCGGGGTTTATCCGGGCCTTGAAAATATTCACTTGCAATATGTTATTCAAAAGATAAAAGATTTTATTATTTAGATTTTTAATAAACCCCTCAAATTAAGTCTGCGTTAGTGATTTACATATTTATCTTATTAAAAAAAACTTCATTTTATTATAAATCTAATATCTCCATTTACAGTGATATTTAAAAATTAATGGAGTATAAATTTTATGAAAATCGAGTTAATTAATTTGATAAGTTTGCCAAAAAATATTCAGCTAGAAGCCAGAAATTGGCGAAACTCTTCAAGTGTTTTGCCGTTTTTTTCTATTCAATATATTGATGAAAAAACTCATCAAAATTGGCTGGATTCGATGAGCTATTCAAACCCAAAAAATTTTGCTTTTGCGATTAAGGTTGATGAGAATTTCGTTGGGATGATTTATTTAAAAAATGTTGATTACGAGAATCAAAATTGTGAGGTTGGGATTTATATTCATCAAATTGAAGTTCGGGGCCGTGGAGTTGGCGGAAGGGCTTTTGAATTCATCATAAATTTTGCCAAAAATAATATTAAACTTAAAAAACTCATTCTTGAAGTTTTTGATTTCAACGTTAATGCAATCAAATTATATAAAAAAGTTGGCTTTAAATATACTAAAAATAGATCTGATAAATTGTTGGAATTTGAATTATGTTTGAGTTGATGATTAAGAAATCATTTTGATGAATTTATAAAATTTCCTTGCAAGTTTTGTTGATTTTAAATGAATAAATTACCAATGAATTTTGGATTTTAGTCGGCAATTTGAGGGGCGAGGGGTTTTGGTTTTATATTGCGAACTAGGTATAGCCAAAACTTTTTTAATCATAAGATGTGCATTATTTTGCTTTAATTCAGCAATTATTTGACAGGCAAAATCATACCAAGACATGAATTTACCATTATTTAAATGAAGAATGCGTCGTTGGAATTTTTGTTGAGAAGTTTTATCGCCTGATAGCGCTTCATCAAATATTTTAAAACAATTTCTCGCTACAAAATCTGCTGAGGTTGGGCTCCCAATTTGATCATTAACAATATTTAAAAACTCTTTTTCTTTAGCTAATTTTTTGATGGTATTAACAAAATTATGGCTAGTTTCGCGATTATCATAAATCCAAGAGATGCGAATTATAACATAATCGCAACCTGATTTTTGAATTGCTTGTTCAGCCCATAATTTAGTTTTGCCGTAAAAATTTATAGGATTTAAATTTTTGGTATTATCCTCAGAGAATGGCTCATCTCCACTGCCATCAAATACATAATCAGTTGAGAAATGTATAAGTTTTATATGATTATTAAAACAATAATCAGCGATTATTGCGACACTGCGATGATTAATTTTATCGCATAATTCTTGCTCTTCTTCTGCCTTATCAACATTGGTATAGCCCATACAATTGACAATCATATCAATGTTACTAGGCAAGGTTTTAAGAAAATTTTTAACAGCATCAAGATCACCTAAATCAACATCGTTACTCGAGTAAAACTTACAATTAAAATTATCTAACGATTGAGTTTTTTTTGATTTATAATACTCAAAAAAAGCATTGGCAATTTGACCATTTTTACCAAGAAAGATGATGTTTTTGTTCATAATCAAAATATGACGCCTAAAAAAATTGAAAATAATAAAATAAATAAAAATATCATCGTGATAATTTTATTTTGTCGTGATTTGTTTTTTAATAGTAATGAACTTAAGCCGTTTGGATATTGAGAAATTATTGACGAATATCGCTTATAATCAAGATTGAGTTCAATATATAAATTTTCGTAAAAATCTTTATCAAACGCTGATTTATCGTGAATTAATTCGATGATAAAATTTTTTATATTTCGAAAATTTTTGTGATGAGTATCAAAAATTTTTTTAAAGCAAAAATCGATTAAATAAAAATATCCCTCAAGGGATTTATTTTTAATAGCGATCTTTTCGTATTCTGGAAATATCGTAATAAATTTTTGATAATCTTTAATTGATAAAAAATTGTTAAGGATTTTAGTATTTTCTAGGTGGTAACTAATGGTTTTTTTAGAATTTTTGCCACTCAAATTTTTGCCGTCGCTAAGAATTCTAAAATTTGTTAAATTTTCTGGTAAAATTTTAATTTCATGACCAGAAAATAAGATTTTTATCCACAAATCAACATCAAGTAATATTAAATAAGCCGGATTC
>RFYG01000125.1 GCA_009925685.1 Pseudomonadota bacterium | reverse complement strand
AAAAAATTAAAATAATCAGCATTGGTCAGTTTGGAAGGGATAAATTGTTTAAAAAAGGGTGACAGTTCACTAACATTTTGATCATTTTTCATAAATTAAATATTATTTTTTAACGGATTATTAAACGCTTTCTATTTTTACTTATTTTGGATAAAAGAATTTTTCTCCAATATGTGATTATTCCTTGTTTCAGGCTTATATATTAATCTTTCAAGTTTACTAAAAGTCAAAAATTTATATAATATATTAACGACCTTTCCCCCCTTTTTCTTGCCTTTTAGGAGGATTTTCAGGATTTAGATAATGACCATTTTCCTCTAACAATTTATAAAGCTTATTATTTTCTTTAATTTTATTAGAAAGATATTCTTTACATGAATCTATATTTGAAGAATCTAATGTTAAATCTATACCATCACCCGAAAAATTACGAACCGTTACAGTAATTTCGTTATTTTTTTTATCGATAAATTTATTTCTCTTTATCGAAGCTAGTTGACGATCATAGTTTCTCACATAAAAATTAATTTTTTTTATATCCTCCAATTCTATCGCCTTATCTGCACATAGAGTGCTAAATTCTGAATTTTTCAATTCCGAATTTTGTCTATTTATGTATCCCTTAATAACTTCATCAATTGTTAATTTCTTTTTTTCTTTCAAAGATCGTCGTGGTAGTGATGAAGATCCTCGTGCCGAAGGTTCTGAAGGTGTTAGTGATGAAGATCGTGCTGATGTTGTTGGTGAAGGTGGTGAAGGTGTTCGTGCCGAAAATCGTCCTACTATTGCCGAATGTGCTGAAGGTGTTCGTGCCGAAAATCGTGCTGATGCTGTTGGTGAAGGTGGGCGTGACGCTGGTATTGATGGCTGATCACCTAATTTTTCATAATAGGGGCGAATTGGTTTTTGCTCTCTAGGGCCATTACTTGGATTGGATGGGCTATCTTCTTGGGCAAAATGTTCTTTTTGTGGATTTAAAGTATCTAAAAGTGGTCCCAATAGCAGTTGATATAAGTTCATATAAATTAAAATAATTTGTTAATAATTATCACTTTTTAATATTAGTAACATTCATAAATTTAATTCTAAATTATAAATTTCTATTAATTAAATTTTGCTCAACAGACTGGCAACGCAATATTTATTTGATTCCAAACCATAGTGCGCGCATCACTTTAAAATCACTTTTTAAATTAATTATCGCGAGCAAAGCTGGGAATTTATAAAATTTTCTAACAATTTATGCACTCTTTTTTCCAAGGAGATGGAGAGTTTTAGAATGATTTTTAAAAATATTTATTGGCAATTGTAATAATCGATGTTTTTAAAGTTATCAAAAATCTTTATGAGATTTAATTATTTACTTTTATCGACCCTCAGGTGCTCTATGGAAAGTTATGGCACTTCCTCCTGTTGGTTGGGGATTAGCCGAAGTAGTTGATTTAATTCTTTCTTCATGTGATTTAACGCAATCAAGAACTTTCTGTAATTCATATAAAACTACCCTAGGTCGATTATCAACAGTATAAAGGTTTTCCATTAATTTTGGATTATTTATATCATTTATAAGATTTTCTAAATATTTGCTCGCAGGAACATTCTTGTCCTTACCAAATAGTGTCTGTTTTAATTGAGCATCGTCTAAGCGGTTTAAAATATCTAAAATATTTTGCGGGCTAAAATAATTACGAAACAATTCATCTTCTCCTTTTTTGAATATTTTTGAAAGCGAAATTGAGGCTTCTATAATTCCAGTGAGATTTGCCCCCGATAAATCTGCATCCGTTAAATCTGTCCCCCATAAATTTGCATCCGTTAAATCCGTTTTTCTTAAAATTGCCCCCCTTAAATCCGCCCCACTTAAATCCGCCCCTATTAATTTAGCCTCCTCTAAAATCACTGGAAGATGTTTAGAAATTACTCTCGATAAATCTGCCCCACTTAAATCTGCCATCGTAAAATTTGCCGAACATAACTCTGCATTTTTTAAAACCGCTTTACTTAAATTTGCCCCACTTAATTTTGCCCCACTTAAATCTGTCAAAGTTAAATTCACCCCAGCCAAATCTGCCTCATTTAAATTTGCTTTATTTAAAATTACTCCACTTAAATTTACCCCAGCCAAATCTGCCTCATTTAAATTTGCTTTATTTAAAATTAATCCACTTAAATGTAATCCTACTAAAATTTTTGGTCCTGAGGCTATATTAGTTGTTCTTAAATAATCTAATTCTTTTGTTTTATAGCCTTCATTTAGTAGGGCTAAAAATGATAATTCTTTCAAGCTTAATTGTTGACGATTATACTGTTCTTTTCTAAGAAGATATGCCTTATAAATTAATAAAACACCTTCACCATTATATGGATCATTTTTCATAAATTAAATATTA
>RFYG01000124.1 GCA_009925685.1 Pseudomonadota bacterium | reverse complement strand
CGGTTGAAGAGCTGGAAGTTATGGCAGATTGATCGGGTGGTGGCGGAAGATCTTGTTCTGCCAAATAATTTGCCCAACATTGAGGATTTTGAAAAGTTTGAGAAGGTGAAATAGAGCATAAAACCGCAGGTCGAGGAGTAATTTTAAATATCATACCTACTCCGCATTCTTTTGAATCAGATCCAATACTCCAAGATTGCTGAAAAAAACTTTTTTCAGGATAAATTCTTATGATTTGACCTTTACGAACAAAATGCTCTTTATTTAAAGAATCTGTAGTAACTTGCAAATCATTAAATGGATCAGAATCATGAAGATATTCATGATAATAATCATTTTGTTCATCAGTGTAAACTGTGTCGCTTTTTAATCTAAATTTTACTCCAACTTTTATTCCAAAAGCACTTGATTCTAAGGCATTGCTGGGAGGATAAATATATGATTGCCAACCTAAGCCAGAAATGCTTGCTCCACCACCACCACCTGCAATCACTAAAAAATCACTCCTCGAATTATTATGCGCTTCATCATTTCTGGTTATAAAGATATATGATGCGGAACCGCCATTACCTCCGCCACCCATACCTTTTCCACCTTTCAAATATGGAGTTAAATTTTCAGTATTTAATGCAGAATTTTGACAATCATTACCTTTAATACCGCCATGACCCGATTGAAGTTTTAGAGCAATGGTGGCTTGAGATACAAAATATTCTGATAAATCAATTTCTCCTTCAAATTTATCACCATTAAAACCCGAATTAGATCCACAATTTGTACCAAGGCCTCCACCCGCACCTCCAGCAATACGAAAATATATACAATTTGGTCTTGGATTTGACGAAGATTGATTTGGCGAGCATTTATAGGCATCTTTAGAAATATTTACCGTAACTAACGAACCTTCATCAGCAACTGCACTTGGTATATCTTCATATTGTCCATTATTTTCATTATAGGTTTGAAGAATTATTTTACCCGACTGACCATTATCATTAACATTTCCATTACCATTGTTTTCAAAAGAAGATGTTTTAACAAATGAAGCGAACTCAGGATTTATAAAAGAGGTGCCGTTTTTGCCTTTTTCGCCACCGATATTGCCTCCACCACCACCGCCATAACCAGAAATATCCGCGTTATTTCCATTCCCATCTTGACAAGATTTTGATTGAGATCCCGAAGGAATGTTGCACGAGGGATCAGAGAGTTTGCAATTATTAACATCAATTTTTTCATCAGCACATAAATTTGATTTAATTATTGAAGATTTTTTTGAATCACCGTAATTACTTAAACCAACAACCACCTTTTCAACCTCTAAATTTTGAGTATCGGGGGTCTTATTAAAATTTATATTATTCCCAAAAATATATGATTGCTGAACTAATGATGTCTTTAGGGTTTTAGTAATTAATTTTTTTTCTCCTTGTGGGTTTATAATTCTTGCAGATAACTTGCACGTTGGATTTGCGCCGGTTACATTCATTTTAAATTCAACAAAACCTGAAGTTGGCATAATAATATCGCGATATTTTTTAGCCAAAATGTCTATTTTTTTATAACAGGGTTGATTATCAAGATTTGAAGTAGGAATTCTATCGCTAGGAGTTATATTTATTGAGCTTCCGTTATAGAACGGTATATCAAAAGATGAATAATTTGGGTTAAGCGATAGATTATTTATTTTATAAACATCATTTGCACCATCTTTAATCGCTACATCAACTTTATAATTTGAACAAGATCTATCATCAATTCGTAAGTTAATATATGAATCAGCCCCAACCAAAACTCCTTGTGCAGTTCCAGTTGGATTTGAATCATTTAAAGTTATTGACTCTAAAACATTTTGAAATTCATCTTTTGAGCAATACTCTCAGAATTGGTTGTATATGAACATTTTATTTTTGTTTTTTCATTTGAATATTGAGAATTATCACACATGATTAATGAACTTAGATCGGGATTTATAGCTTGAGGATCATCGTATAAAGATTGATTGAGTTGAGGAGGAAATTTCTTAAAAACTACAAGATTTCTTCTAAGAATTTGTTCAAGATTTAACGGGGAATCATCTGCTTTCTGATTGTTATAATATGAGTTTGAACTAACAATCCCAAAATTATAAGAACCATTTAATTTTTCACCTGATTTAGATTTTACTCGAGTTGAACCATTAATTTTATAAATATTTAAAAGATTTTTTTTATCATTTCGATTATCTCCAACAATACTGTAAGTTGTTTGTGAGGAATTTGGATTTTGAGATAAAGTAATTTGTCCACTTAATTTCATGAAAATTTGAGTGTCGGGTTTAATTCTAACTGAATTACCATACGAACCCAAAGGATTGTTAGTTTTCCATGGAGGGGCAGAATTAGAAACAAGATTTTTTAC
>RFYG01000123.1 GCA_009925685.1 Pseudomonadota bacterium | reverse complement strand
AAAGCTTGAATTAGTTAATAAAATTTTAAATCCAATTTTTGATAAAATAGATGGAGATAAAGATAAAGATAAAAATACTCCCGGTCTGGCTTCTTCAGCCTATTATAACTTAATAAGCTCTTATTATTTTAGAAATATTTTAAATCTAACTGTAATTTTACTATTTTCATTTTATGGGTTGGGATATTTGATTGGGACTAACGAATTGAAGCACTCGGAGATAACTAGAATAATTCTTAAAGTTGGTATCGTTTATTTATTCACCTCCCCGACTCTTGGATATGTCTGGTTTGAAAAATTCTTTATACAATTTTTCAAAAATTCAGTTGATATGATGTCTTTTTGGGTTGCGCAAACTTTTGAAAATTCTGAGTTGCTTGCTAATAAAATCGCTCAAAATGATTTTTCTGATAAAAGCTTGATGTTCATCAGTACCGATAAAGTTTTTTCTACACTACTCTCGTCAGCAGTTCAAAATAAAATTTTAGCTTTAATTTTTTCAAGTATTTGGGGATGGGTTTATTTCTTAATAATATTTCACTGCGTTTTATTATATTTTTATGCAATCGCCAACTCGATTTTATTATTCATCACTTGCCAAGTAATAAATAGCATACTCCTAACCCTTGCCCCGATTATTTTCTTGTTAATATTTTTCAACATAACTAAGGAGATTTTTGATAATTGGCTTAAATCGCTGATTGGTTTTTCGCTCCAACAAATATTTTTAGTTTTAACTTTATCATTTTTTAACATTCTGTTCCTTGAGTTTTTAAAATTAGCTATTGGATACAGAGTATGCTGGAGTGACGTTTTAACATTTACTTTACTTGAAAAAACAATTTCTTTGATGAGTTTTTGGACTATAGCCGGCACAAATTCTGAATCTACTTTCGAAGATGTTAATATTGAAAGTAGCTTTGGAAATAGCGATAACACCCCTTCTTTATATGCCTTTCTTACTCTATGGATTGTTGTTGGAATTATGAAAAAATTTATAGAATTGTTTACCGATTTGGCGGTTTCTATTTCTGGTGGAATTAAGGCTTCAACAGTTGGTGGAGACGTTGCTAAAGCTTCTAAAGCTTTATTTGGAGCGGTATCTTCTAAGGCAAACAGTTTATTCAAAGCTACAATTGGAAGAGTTGTTGATAATGCTGATAATTTTTTATTTGCATCTGGAAAAATTGCTGATCAAAAAAGACAAGAATCGAGAATTCAATTTGCTAATGATATGAAGATGAGATCCGAGTTATTAAAATATGGAAATAATGCTATAAGCGAATATAAAAAAGATCATGCTCTAGAATTATCTAAAATGAGCCATGCTGAACAAAAAATAAAACTTAGAGATGTTAGAGATAGTGCTATGAAAAACTACGCTATGAATAACAATATAAATAACTTTGAAAAATTAATGAATTCCACGGGATTAAATTATACTGGAAATAATTTAATTGGGGCAGCTTTTCAAGCGGGAAGGCAAGCTGTCACTCCAGGAGGCAATTTAATAAATTCTTCTTTTGATAAAACCGTTAAAACCTCATTTAGTAAAACTGAAGCTTCTGAAGCCATGAAGAGGATGGATAAGCTTGAAAAACAAGATAAAAGTAAAGAAAAAGATGAATTTTTGAAAAACATTAAAGATGGTAATCTAAAAGTTAATATGGGTAAGTTTGAAATTGCCAAGAAGCCACATTTAGCCATAAGATCTTCTTTTAATTCATTTGGAAAAGTTATCAAAAAAAGTGTGAAAATGGGAGGTAAAGATGATTATAAGAGGGCGGTTTTTGAGCTAAGTCACAATAGAGATTTAAATGAGAGTCAAAAAATTAAAACTTTAAAAGGTGGAGATTCTTCAAACCCAATTATTAAAGGGTTAGTCAATCTAGCTCGAACCGATAAAGAAAAGGAACTCATTCGCAATAAAATTAGAGAATATCGAAGAGAGCGAGAGGTTTTTTCAGATAAAGATAAAAAAACAAATCAATCAGTTATCGATGATTTAGAAAGAACTAAAGAATATATTGAAAAAAAACGCGAATATGAAAAAGAAGGCGGTATTAAATCCATGATGGCTGAACCAAGAGCTGTATTAGGAAAAAATATTGATAGAATAAAGGGTATTTTTGTTAAAAAATCTGATGATATTCCTTCAAAAAATGATACATCATCTTTTAATAAATCAGAGTTGGAAAAAACAAAAAATCATATCAACGAACTTGATAAAAAAATTATCGAAAGTCAAAACAATGCCAATATACTTATAAAAAATGACCCTCTCTTAAAATTAATCGATAAAATCACCGAAAATAAGCCTAGAGAAGAAATAAAAAATGAAATTCAAGCTCTAAAAGACAATAATGATTTAAAAATGAGGGCTGGTGGAAATTTTAAAGAAAATGCAGTTGAGAGGAAGTTTATTGAATCG
>RFYG01000122.1 GCA_009925685.1 Pseudomonadota bacterium | reverse complement strand
ATTTTTAAATATTTTTTTAAAAAATAATTAACTTTTAATATTTCATGACAAAAGCTAAATCCAAACAAAAATTATCTAACCAAATGTGGGGGGGAAGGTTTGAAGAAAAACCCTCTTCACTTATGCAACAAATTAACCAATCGATTAGTTTTGACAAAAAACTATATCGCCAAGATATAAGTGGCTCAATAGCTCATGCCAAAATGCTTGCAAAAGTTAAAATTATTAACGAAAGCGAAAAAAATAAAATTGTTAAGGGCTTACAACAAATTAAAAATGAAATTGAAAGTGCTAAATTTAATTTTTCAATTGAACTTGAAGATATTCATTTAAACATCGAGTCGCGCTTAAAAGAAATTATCGGAGATTGCGCTGGAAAACTTCATACCGCTCGCTCGCGTAATGATCAGGTAGCAGTTGATTTGAGACTTTTTATTCGCGAAAATATCGATGAAATTTTATTGTTGTTACACGATTTACAAAAAAATTTAGTCAAAAAATCTAGCGAAAATCTTACGACTATCATCCCGGGATTCACTCATTTGCAAGTCGCTCAACCGGTGCTTTTTTCTCATCACTTAATGGCTTACTTTGAAATGTTTAAGCGCGATTCATCTCGACTCAGAGATTTACGCAATCGCATGAATGAATGTCCGCTTGGAGCTTGTGCATTGGCGGGCACTTCATATCCAATTGACAGAAATTTTGTTGCTAAAGAATTGGGCTTTGATAGACCAACTGCCAATTCAATGGACTCGGTTTCGGATCGTGATTTTGTGATAGAATTTTTGTTTTGTTTGAATTTGATCGCCAACCATTTGTCGCGACTTTCGGAAGAAATTATTCTATGGATGAGTCGTGGTTTTCAATTTATCAAACTCTCTGATCGCTTCACTTCCGGAAGTTCAATTATGCCCCAAAAAAAGAACCCCGATGGTGCCGAATTAATTCGCGGTAAAACCGGACGAATTACCGGAGCTCTTGTTGCACTCTTAACGACCATGAAAGCTCTTAGTCTAACCTACTCTAAAGACATGCAAGAAGATAAGGAGCCATTATTTGACGCACTCGAGAACTCAAAAATTTGTATCGAGTTGATGACAAAAATGATTGACGATTTTGTAGTCAACAAAGATAAAATGTATCAAATGGCCTCATGCGATTATTCATGCGCGACCGATATTGCTGATTGGTTGGTTAAAAATCTCAAAATACCCTTTCGCCAATCTCATCATATTACTGGTTCTATCGTCAAAATGGCCGAAGAAAAAGGCTTAGAATTGCACCAACTAAAACTCAGCGATATGCAAAAAATTGAGAAAGAAATCACTCAAGATATTTTTAATTTTTTAGATCCACTCAAATCAATTAATTCTCGCAAAAGCTATGGCGGAACAGCATCAAGTGAGGTTAAAAAGCAAATTGAAAATGCTCAAAAATATCTTAAAGCAAATTAATCATGATTAAAAAAATATTAATTTTGTTATTGATTGCACTAATCTCTTCATCTTGCGGGAGAAAATCAGCTCTCGAACCTCCCGCCAATTATATCGATAAATTTCCCAATAATTTTATTAAAGAATAGATAGTCAAACCGACTAAATTTAATTGAGCTTAAAAATTTTTGATTTTTTAAGAATTATACCAAAGTATAATTTTTAGATTTTTTGTTATATTTGTTTTTGAACCTTATGAGCCGACTTACTTAAATGAGTAACCGAAGTAGGTTCAAAAACTGCCCTTGGAGTACCTTCAGAACCAAACACAGATCTAACCAATTTAAATATTTCTTTTAATCTATTAAAAAATCTTGATGCAAGTTGAGTTATGCAACAATTATTTTCTCCGATTTCATTATTCGTATTTTTATAATATTTAGATTTTAACTCATGAGAAGTAACTAATCGATCATCAATCACAACTGCCGTTGGAACACCACCTGAATTATTACCCGCATCTTTCCCTTGAAAATCGACTGAATTATCAACCAAAACTCCCCTTGGAACATAAGCCATTGGAACATAAGCCATTTTATCATAAGCCATATCGTAAGCCATTTTATCGTAAGCCCTTGGAACATAAGCCATTTTATCATAAGCCATTTGATTGTAAGCACTGGGAGCACTGGCATAAGGAAAAAAATCTCGTTGACGAGGTTGAATATAATTTAAATATGATTGCCCTTGATAATATGATTGCCCTTGATAAACCCCTGAAGAAGGTCCTTGCCAACTAACATATTTATTTGGGGTTTGTTGCCAATAACTTGGAAATTGGTATTCTTGGGCATATAATTTAATCGGATGTGGTTGATAGTATGGTTGATAGTATTGAGAACCTAATCCACTTTGGTATGGTTGATTTAGGGGGTATGGTTGAGAACCTAATGCTTGGTGATGCGGATAAACCCTTGGAAATTCATCGAATCCAAGCGGATAGTATGGTTGAAAACCTGATCCACTTGGGTATGATTGACTAAGGTGGTTTGGTTGAGAACCTATGGGTCCACGGTAACTTGATCCAATAGGTCTTAGTGAACTAGTAGCACGAGGATTGTTTTTGTTTTGTGCTTGATCTATT
>RFYG01000121.1 GCA_009925685.1 Pseudomonadota bacterium | reverse complement strand
AATGTTTTTATCCACAAACCAAAACAAAAAAACCTAAATCTCATCGCGGATGTCGCGATTCATTCGCGACGAAGCGATTCATTCGAAAGCTAAATTTGCTTTTTTAGTTAGTAATTATAACGTTTCTAATTTTAAATCAGGCACTTGAATTTGAAGGCGAGTCTGCGCAAGCCTAGTAAGTCTAGGTGCGCAAAGACGAGACCTGAGAAATTTAAGTGCATCATTTAAAATTCGAAGCGGTATCACTCATCCAGCTTCAGCGCAGCTAAGAAAGCACTTTGTGGAATCTCAACATTTCCTATTTCGCGCATTTTTTTCTTACCTTTTTTCTGCTTATCGAGAAGTTTTCTTTTGCGTGAAATATCGCCTCCGTAGCACTTCGCCGTAACATCTTTGCGCATTGCCGAAACCGTTTCGCGCGCCACAATTTTTCCGCCAATCCCCGCTTGAATGGCGATTGCGAACATTTGTCTTGGAATTAATTCTTTAAGTTTAACGCAAATTGCTCTTCCACGATTTTCGGCGCGAGTCTTGTGTGTAATGAATGAAAGTGCATCGACGGGTTCAGCGTTAACCATAATCGTTAGTTTAACTAATTGACTATCTTCATAGCCATCCATTTGCCAATCAAAGCTGGCATAGCCTCGCGAGCAAGATTTCAAGCGATCATAAAAATCATAAACAATTTCGTTGAGCGGTAAGCGATAAATCAACATGGCGCGCTCGCCAACATAAGTTAATTCTTTTTGAACACCGCGTTTTTGCGTACATAAATCAAGCACCGAGCCTAGAAATTCATCAGGTGTCATGATTGTAGCTTTAATCCATGGCTCTTCCATTTTTTCAATTTTAGTTGGATCGGGCATTTCCGCCGCGCTATGAATTTCATCGATTGTGCCATCGCGCAAATGCACTTTATAAACCACTGAAGGTGCCGTGGTAATTAAATCTAAATCAAATTCGCGCTCTAAACGCTCTTGAACAATTTCTAAATGAAGCAAGCCTAAAAAACCACAACGAAAGCCGTGACCAAGTGCCGAAGAGGTTTCGGGTTCATATTCAAAACTGGCATCGTTTAGATGAAGCTTGCCCAAAGCATCGCGGAATTTTTCAAAATCCGAAGCGTCGATTGGATAAATTCCACAAAAAACTACCGGTTGATTTTGCTTGAATCCGGGAAGTTGCGTTGCGGTGTCGTTATTTGAAAGAACAATGGTATCGCCGACTTTGCAATCCGCCACTTGTTTAATTTGCGCATTAATAAATCCAACTTCACCCGCTCTTAATTCTTCACAAAAAAACTTTTTGGGAGTAAAAAATCCGACGGAATCGATTTGATAAACGGCGTTCGTCGCCATCATTTTTATTTTTTGTCCCTTTTTTAAAACACCATCGATAACGCGTGCCAGAACGATTACGCCCATATATTGATCATACCAACTATCGATTAAAAGCGCTTTAAAATCGCCATCGGGATTGCCTTTTGGCGCTGGCAATCTTTTAATCACCGCTTCAAGAGTCTCATGAATACCAACGCCAGTTTTAGCGGAAACTAAAATTGCTTCGGAAGAGTCGATTCCAATCACTTCCTCGATTTGCTTGCGAACTTTCTCGGGATCGGAAGCGGGTAGGTCGATTTTGTTTAGAACCGGATTGAGCATGTAGTTTTGACCATCATCAGCTTTATAATTGAGTCTAACGGTTTGAGCTTTAATAGTGATACCGCGCTCTTTTTCTATATCCATTGAATCAAGAATTTGTGAGGTCATTTCACGTTCTTCGATCGCTCCGCATTCTTGAATAAGTCGATCTGAAAGGGTGGATTTGCCGTGATCAATGTGAGCAACAATTGAAAAATTTCTGATATGCGAAAGCGACTTAGACATTGAGGTAGACATTGCGATTGGATAGTGAATTAAATTAAGAAAATTAAATTATTGTAAAGACCAACAACTTTTAATTAAAAAAAATAAAATCTTCGATGAAAATCAAAATTGCAGTTTTATAATCAGTTGCAAACTTATTTCAATTTAAAATTTCTCAATTTGATGTCAAATATTAAACTCCAACCAGTTAGGGGAACCAAAGATGTTTTTGCTAACGATATAAAAATATTTAATCGCATTATTGAAGTTGCAAAAATCAACTCTGAACTATTTGGATTTGAAGAAATTCAAACACCAATTTTTGAATTTAGTGAAGTTTTTGAACGCAATTTAGGAGAAACTTCTGATATAATTTCTAAGGAAGTTTACAAATTTTTAGACCGTTCTGATAATTATTTAACTCTTAGACCCGAATTCACTGCGGGGATCGTTAGAGCTTTAATTTCTAACGGCGAATTAATACAAATTTTGCCTCGAAAATTATTTTCTTATGGCCCAATTTTTCGATATGATCGTCCCCAAAAAGGTCGTCAAAGACAGTTTCATCAAATTAATTTCGAGATTTTTGGCGAGGAAAATTATTTTTGTGATGCTGAGGCCATTTTAATGGCTAACAAAATTCTTAAAGATCTTGGGGTTTTAGAAAATACAATTCTAAATATCAATTCGCTTGGATGTTCGCAAACCAAAATAAATTTCGAAGAAGCTCTCAAAAATTATCTTCAAAAATTTCGTCAAGATTTATCACAAGATTCGCAAAATCGTCTTGATAAAAATCCGCTTAGGATTCTTGATTCTAAAGATCAAATTGATGCTGAAATTTTGCACGATGCCCCATCAATT
>RFYG01000013.1 GCA_009925685.1 Pseudomonadota bacterium | reverse complement strand
TTTCTAAAATTAAATATGCCGTGCTGGATGAAGCTGACGAAATGCTTAACATGGGCTTTATTGACGACATCGAAAAAATTCTTCAAACCTCCCCCAAAAATCGTCGTACCGTTTTATTCTCGGCTACCATGCCTCAAAACATTGAGCGCCTAGCCAAGCAATATATGAATGATTACGAAATTATTTCGGTAATGAGCGAACAAATCAGTCGCGACAATATTCAGCAAATTTACTTTGAAGTTGCGCAGGCCGATAAATTCGAAGCTTTATTCAGAATAATTGATGTTGAAGATAGTTTTTACGGAATGGTTTTTTGCCGAACCAAAATTGATGCCGACGAAATTGCACACAAACTTGCCAATCGTGGATGCAGAGCCGAAGCAATTCACGGTGATTTATCGCAAGGTCAACGCGAAAAAGTCTTAAAAAAGTTTCGCTCTAAACAAATCACAACCCTTGTTGCTACTGATGTGGCAGCGCGAGGAATTGATATTGACAACCTTACTCACGTTATAAATTTTTCACTCCCACAAGACCCCGAAAGTTATGTTCACCGCATTGGCAGAACTGGTCGCGCTGGCAAAACTGGTACCGCCATTACTTTAATAACACCCTCGGAATATCGTAAACTAACTTCCATTCAAAGAATCGCCAACACTAAAATCACCAAACAAAAAGTTCCAAATGTTGCCGACGTAATTGATAGCAAAAAACAGCGCATTAAATCAGCTATTTCGGAAATTATTCAAAATGGTGGAGCGCAAGATCTCGAAGTGATTGCGTCCGAAATTCTCAAAGAAAATTCCGATCCAAAAATTGCTCTTTCGGCCCTTTTAAAGGTTGCCTTCAAAGATGAGCTTAATGAAAAAAACTACAATGAAATCCACGACATTGGCTCATATAAAAAGAACAAAGATTTTTATTATGACGACCATGGCATGACGGGTTACAGACCAATCGGCGACCAAGAAAAGCGTGGCTATGTTGACCGCAAAGGAACTGCTCGTCTTTTTATTGCTAAAGGGCGAAACGACAATCTTGATCCACGAAAATTAGTTGATTTTATTGAAAAAACTACCGGCGTGAGTCAACGCAAAATTGATGATGTAAAAATCATGGATAGTTTTTCATTTTTTGCCGTTCCTTTTGAAGATGCCGAAAAAGTTTTACATATTTTTCAGCAACAATCTGGGGGCAAAAAATCTCTAGTTTCACGCGCCAAAAAGAAATAACTTAATTAATTTCATTATTTTAGTTGAGCATCTAAAACTTCAAATTTTGAAGTTTTTGGTGTCTTCATCTGCAAATAAATACCTTGATTGAAATTCCTTCTTCTCAAAATTTTCATGCTAAAATTGACAGCAAAAATGTGAAATAGGAATTTGAAATTTATAAAAAAACTCAAATTATTGTTGAGTTAAGTATATTTTAATAATCAATAATCATATACAATGAAACCTACTCTTCTCTGTATTCTTGATGGTTTTGGAATTGGTGATAATAGCGATAAATATAACGCTATTGCTCAGGCTCACATGCCAAATTATCATCGCATTATTGATTCATATCCCCATTCCAAATTACAAACCTCAGGTTTGGCAGTTGGTTTACCCGATGGCCAAATCGGTAACTCAGAAGTAGGCCACACAACAATCGGAAGCGGTCGCGTTATTTACCAAGATTTACCCAAAATTAACAAAGCTATTAATGAGGGCGTTTTCGAAAATAATCCAATTTTGAAAAATCTAATTTCCAATTTACTCTCATCTGGCAAAGCTTGCCACCTTATGGGGCTTTTCTCGGATGGCGGAGTTCACTCACACTTTCAACATATAATTTTTTTGGCAAATTTGTTAGCTAAAAATGGCGTTAAGGTTTTTATTCACGCTTTTCTTGACGGTCGAGACGTAGCCCAAAAAAGTGCTCTTCAATATTTTAATTTTGCCAAAAATCATCTCGATTTGAATGTTAAATTTGCCACAATTGCGGGTCGATATTATGCCATGGATCGTGACAAAAAATGGGATCGAATTGAATTGGCTACAAATGCGATAGTCTTTGGTAAAGCTACTAATTTCGCGAATCCAATTGTTGCAGTTGAAGAAAATTACCAGCACAACATTACAGATGAATTTGTTAAACCTTGCACGATCGGCAATTATTCAGGAATTTCAGAAGCAGAGCTTAGCCAGCATTACCAAATCTTATTCCCGCATCAAGAAATTAAAAATTCTTTACCCGAAATCTTGGCGCATCATAAACTTAAACAACTTCGTATCGCCGAAACTGAAAAATACGCTCATGTTACTTTTTTCTTTTCATGTGGTCGCGAACAAGAATTTGAAGGCGAAAATCGAATTTTAGTTCAATCCCCAATGGTTGCCACATACGACCTCAAGCCAGAAATGTCATGCGCTGAGGTGGGTTCAAAACTTATTGAGGCCATCAATTCAAATCAATTTGATTTTATTGTCGCCAACTTTGCCAATCCTGATATGGTCGGCCATTCTGGTTTACTCGAACCCTCAATTAAAGCTTGCGAAGCAATCGATAAACAACTTGGCGACATAGAAAAAGCAATATTAGCCAAAAATGGTTCGATGATAATCACCGCCGACCACGGTAATATCGAATGTATGCGCGACCATAAAAATCAACCTCACACCGCTCACACTACCAATCCAGTCCCTTTTGTTTTTATCGCCAAGCAATCTAAACAATATAAATTAAAAGATGGCGCCTTAAACGATATCGCTCCATCAATTTTGTATTTGTTAAATATTGAAAAACCAAACGAAATGGATGGCAAAAATCTCATTATCAAAACTTAATCATGTTCAAAGAAAATCCTGCCCAAAAAAATGCTCAAATTCATAAAATTGAACCAAAAGAAAGTTTTTTAAAAACATTCTTTTGGGCATTATTATTTGCAGTTTTTATTCGCTCTTTTGCCATTGAGCCATTTCATATTCCATCATCATCAATGTACCCAAATTTATTGATTGGCGACTACATTTTTGTTAACAAATTTTCATACGGCTATAGTCGTTATTCATTTCCTTTTGGTTTCAAAATTTTTGAAGGACGCATTCTCAAATCAACTCCCAAAAGAGGCGATATTATCGTTTTTCGCTTACCCTCACAGCCCTCAATAAATTATGTAAAACGCTTGATTGGTTTACCCGGAGATAAAATTCAAATGCGTGACGGCACCTTGTTTATCAACGATAGCGAAGTATTAAAAGTTTTTAAAGGCGATTCTTTTGAGATCGAAAATGACAAAAAACTTAATTTTCAAAAATACCTAGAAACTCTTCCCGAAGGTCGACAAATTTTGACCTATAATCGCGCCAACACCCCTCAAGATAATACCGGTATTTACACCATTCCCGAAGGAAATTATTTTTTTATGGGCGATAATCGTGATGATTCACAAGATAGTCGCTTCCTTAATTTTGTAGGCTATGTGCCCGAAGAAAATTTAGTTGGCCGAGCCTCAACGATTTTTTTCTCAAACCCATATTCAATTTTTGAATTTGGCAATTGGGTTCAAAATATTCGCTTTGATCGAATTGGTAAAACACTTAATCAATGAAAAAAAATTATCATAATTTTTATCAAACCATACATTATACCTTTAAAAAAGAGGCCCTTTTAGAAACCGCCCTAACCCACCCCAGCCTTAGCTCTAGACCCAATGAACACAATAATTACGAAAGATTAGAATTCTTGGGAGATAAAGTTTTGTCGCTAATTATTGGCAAATATTTAATGGAAAATTTTCCGAACGAATCCGAAGGAAATTTGTCAAAACGACATGCCGTTCTTGTTTCGGGGGCTACATTAGCAATCATTGCCACAAAAATTGATTTGCCTTCGATGCTAAAATTAAGCAATGGCGAAAAAAAAATTGGAGGAATTAGCAATAAAAATAACCTTGAAAATGCGCTAGAAGCTTTGATTGGCGCAATTTATCTCGATTCAGATTTTGAGCATGCTCAAAAATTTATTTTAAATTTTTGGCAAGATTCTTTTAACCAGCACCTAATTTTAACACGCGATCCAATTTCTGAATTGCAAGAGATTATCCAAGGTAAATTCAAAAAATTACCTCAATATTTTACCGAAAAATGTGGCGGTCTTGACCATCAACCAATTTTTTTATCAACCCTTGAAATTGAAGAAATTGACCGCAAATTTCAAGCCGAAGGTAACTCCAAAAAAGAGGCGCAAAAAAATGTCGCCAAAATTGCCTTAGAATTTATCAAACAACTCGCATAATTCATAACATGACTATCAAAAACATAGATTGCGCAACCCTTAAAAAATGGCTTGATAATGATGAAGCCCTCCTAATTGATGTGCGCGAAGCGGGTGAATATAAAAATATCAACATACCCAAATCGTATCTCTTACCACTTGGCAATATTTCGATTGACAAAATACCTCCTTATAGCAACAAAAAACTGGTGATTCATTGCCACTCAGGCAAAAGAAGCTTGATGGCCTGTCAAAAACTTTTAAACGAAAATTCAAATCTTGAGATTTATAATCTTGAGGGCGGAATTTGCGCATGGCAAAATTCAGGCTGTCATTGCAATTGCGCTACCAAATTTTTTCTGCCACTTGATCGCCAAATTCAGGTTAGCATTGGTTTTTTTGTACTTTTGGGAGCGATATTGGGATTTTTTATTGATAAAAATTTTATTTTTTTAAGTGCATTTTTTGGAGCCGGATTGATTTATGCGGGCCTAACTGGCACTTGCTACTTTGGCACCTTATTAAGCAAAATGCCTCATAATAAAAAAGATAAATAAATTTCGTAAAAATTTTGGATTAAGTTCCACAAAAAGTTTGTCTAACTTTTTGATTTTGGCTTGGTGGCGAAGCGAAATCTTGATTCAAAGAACTATCTTCAAATGGCTTGCTCAAAGCTTTCAATAATTTTTGCAAAGGCGCAAAATCCAAATTATTTCCAGCTTCAATAACTTCTTGAACGCGATGATTTCTGGCAATTAAAACCGGATTTGAACTCTTCATCAAGGCAATAATTTCAGAGGTTTGCGTATTCTCTTGGTGCAAGTGATTTTTCCAATTTTTAAACCACGCGCGATATTCGTCCGTATCGATTAAAATTTCTGAATTATCGATCAGATTTGCACTCAAATTGCGTAAACTTTGCGAATAATCGCAAGAATTTTTTTGTAAAATTTCTAAAAAATTATTGATTAATTGCCGAGGAATTTCTGTTTTGAAACCAAGTTTACGCGCCATAATTTGATAATAATTTTTCTCAAACTCATTATCAAAACTTTGATGAATGCTCAACAAATCATTGTGCTTATCGGTAATTTGCGCCAAACAATTTAGCAAAATCCACAAATTCCATTTTGCAATTTTGGGCTGACTTCCAAAGGCATATCTTGAATTTAAGTCAATTGCGCTAAAAACCTTATTTTTATCATATTCATCTAAAAACGCACACGGCCCAAAATCGATTGATTGCCCGCCAATCGATACATTATCGGTATTCATAACGCCATGAATAAAACCAATTGCTTGCCACTTTGCAACTAATTGCGCCTGCCTATTAACGACATTTTTATAAAAACTTAAAATTGGGTTTGAGCTGTCAAGAGCTTCGGCGAAATGCCTCTTGATAGCGTAATTACATAATTTTTTTAAACTCAAATTATCCCCTCGACATGCAAAATATTCAAATGATCCGACTCGCAAATAACTATCGGCAACTCTTGACATTACAGCACCATGCAAAATTTGTTGCCTAAAAACTGGTAAATTAGTTAAACAAATAGTCAAAATTCGAGTTGCAGGAATTCCAAGATAATGAAGCGCCTCGCCGATAATTAGCTCCCTGAGGGCTGATTCCAAAGTTGCCAAACCATCACCACCACGAGAAAATTTGGTTTTGCCACTGCCCTTTAATTGTATATCAAAATATTGATTATTTACTTTGATTTCGCCGAGCAAAACCGCCCTTCCATCACCGAGTTGAGGAACAAAATTACCAAATTGATGGCCCGCATACGCCAAAGCAATGGGTTTTGAAGTTTGATGAATTTTTTTGCCCGAAAAAATATCGGAGATTTGATTTAAAGAATTTTTTGTGAAATTAATGTTTAAATCCTTCGCCAAATTTTGGTTAAAATAAATTAATTCAGGATTTGGAAAAACTTGTGGATTTATTTCTTGATAAAAATCTGCGGAAAATTCTTGATACCAGCTATTTTCAAACTTAATCATGAGCAAAAAAATTAATTTATTTTAAAATTATCCGACAATTTTAAAATTTTTAAAATGCCTTGCGCCTTAGAATATGTTTCTTGTAACTCACTTTCAGGATCGGAATCAAAAGTTACTCCGCCACCAACTTGAAACTCAAACTTATCGCCCGAAACGACAAGAGTTCGAATTACCACCGAAAAATTTAATTCACTTTTGCCCAAAAAATATCCCAACATTCCGCTATAAATTCCGCGCTTAATTTTTTCAAAAGTTCGAAGATTTTGAATAACCTTAATTTTGGGGGCACCAGTCATTGAGCCAGCGGGGAAGGATTTTTTAATGGCATCAAAAATTGAAAAACCTTGAGCAATTTCACCGTGAATTTGCGATGATAAATGAAAAACATTTTTATACGCCGAAACCTTAAAAAGATTTTTTACCCGAACTGATTGAGGTTTGCAAAAACTGGAAAAATCATTTCGCATTAGGTCAACAATCATTAAATTTTCAGCTTTTTCTTTTAAAGAATTTTTTAAATATTGACGATTTTTGCGATCCTGGCTAGGGCTATGTCCACGCTCAATGGTGCCTTTGATTGGCCGAGAATAAATTTTGTTATTTTTACTTCGCAAAAATAGTTCCGGGCTTGATGAAATGATGCTCAAATCTTCAAATTTCATAAAGCATGAAAAATTGGCGGGACTGGCATTATTGAGGTCTAAAAACAATTTAAAATTATCTTGATTTGTCAAAATTTTTTTAAATTTACCAAAAAATTTGCGAGTTAAATTGGCTTGATAAAAATCGCCCTTGGCGATCATAATTTTTATATCCTCGATAGCTTGTTTGTATGATAAATCGCTAAAATTTGAGTGAATATTTTGTACCGAAATCTCACTAAAATTTGCTATCCGTTGAAATGATAATATTTTTTCAACTAAGGATTTATCGCTTGCATGAACTAAAAGAGATTTTTTATCGTGATCAAATTCCAACACTACATCAAATTTGCTAAAAAAAATTGTAGGTTCAGAAATTTTTTGAGATGAATTTGGGATTTCATTAAATTTGTAAAACCGCTCTAAAGCCTCGTAGCACATACCCCCAAACCACATATTTTTTTGATCGTGGTTAATAATTTTTTGTAATTCATCAAAATTATCGCCACGATATTTTTGACTTTCAAACAGGGCAATAAATGATCGACTTGACTTGTGCGAATCGGCCAAACCCGAATATAAAAAAACCCAATTATCATTATAATTTGCCGATATTTTTTGAGCGACTTCAAGAGGCTCAAGCCACGGTAGAAAAAATTTATAAGAGGTGCTTTTATTTAGATTGGAGTAATTATTTTTTTGATTCGACATTCGGCTGATTTTGACTCAAAAGAATTTTAGAAAATTCTTCAATATTTAAACTCGCTTTACCAACAAGCAAACCGTCTACGCCCTTGATATTGAGAATTTCAGATGAATTTGAAGAATTTACTGAACCGCCATAAATAACATAAAAATTTTTGACAATTTTAGCTAATTTTTGAGAAGAGAATTGATGGATAAAATTTATCATTTCCTCAATTTGAGCCGGTAAAGCAGTATTGCCGGTGCCAATTGACCATATTGGCTCATAGGCTATTACTAATTTTGGGGCTTCAATTAACGGAATTGATTGTTCGAGCTGTTCTTTCACAAAATCAAAATGACGATTTTGGTCGCGAAGTTCCTTTGATTCACCAACGCAAATAATTGGAGTGATTGAGTTTTTGTAGGCCTGAATGGCTTTTTTGCTAACCATTTCGTTAGTTTCGCAATAGTTAATACGTCGCTCAGAATGGCCCAAAATCACATAATTGCAATTTACTTCTTTTAATAATTTAGCACTCACATCGCCAGTAAATTGACCCGATTCTTCGATACCACAATCTTGGGCACCAAGCTGGATAGGTCTAGCTTCATAAACATATTTTGTAATTTCTTCGGGGGTAAAATCTTCGGGACCGCGACCTTGTTTTGAAGCCACAAATTCAAGAAAATGAAAACCATCTTCGATTAATTCGCTATCGATATAATCAAGCAGAATATTTGGTGGGCAGACTACAGCCTCAGGAGCGTTAGGGTTTTTGGAGTTTTCAGAATATGTTTTATAAAAACCCTCGAGCCAATCATCGACATCATCAAAGCCGTAATTCATTTTCCAGTTTGCGACGATTATTTTCATAATTTTTAATTAAAATTTGATTGATGTCATTGCCCAACAAATTGAAGCGCCAATGGCTGATAAGATATTTAATTTGCTCAATATTATTGGCCGTAACGATATTTTTGATCTGATTATTGTTCAACAAAAATTGTTCATTCAAACCATATTTTTTTGCCGTTTTAGCAACAAGAGATTTAATTTTTGCGATCGAATTTTTGTCATCTGCACTAAGTTTTTTCGGGATATTTATTTGATAATTATCAACCTCTAAAGCCAGAGATTTCATGACCTCGTCAGTAAAATCATGGGGTAATTTGTAATTTGCAAAATTAATATTTGGAAAATTAAAAGCTATAAATTCTAAATTTTTATTCGAAATTAAATGTTCGCGAGGTAAGTCGTAAATTTGTGCAAATTTTTCACGGATGATAACCAGTTTGTTAAGTTGTGAAATCTGCTTATGACTAAGCCTAGCTAGGTTAAAGCTGTAAATTAAATTTTTTGAATTGTCGCTCAAAGTTTTTTTTATGAAGTCTTTCATCTCCTCGCAAAACCATTCAAAAGACTGATTTTGGAAAAGTTTTTTTGTAAAAAAATCATAAATTTCATGCAAAAAAATCACATCAATTAGAGCGTAATCAATTTGAGCGGTGCTTAGTGGCCTAAGTTGCCAATCACTACTTTGCATTTTTTTGCAGATTTCAACATTTACAACTTTTTTAACCAAATTTGAATAACCCATATTGGTCATTTCTTGGCAAAAATTGGCCATAATCTGTGTATCAAAAATGTTTTGCGCCACCGAATTTGAAATTCGATAAAATATTTGCAAATCCTGACTTGAAGCATGTAAAATCTTGATAATTTTTGGGTGATTTAAGACAAAAATTATATCCTCTATTACGGGGCATTTTATTACATCAATTAATGCTAAAATTTTTTTGTTATTAGGTTTTTTTAGGGCAATTTGAATAGTTGATAAAATTGGGTAGTAAGTACTACGGCGAGTAAATTCGGTATCTAAAGCAACTACGTCGTCATCGCTGATTAATTGAACAAAATTTTTTAAGCTTGCCAAATCTTCAATTAAACAAAAATCGAAATCAATTTCATGGATTTTTTTGATGGTAAATTTCATTAAATTTTTATTAAGACTTTTTAAAAATTTTTAATATTTAACCTAAACCCGGATTCCTCCAATGGCTATCAATTTTGGACTTATCAGATTTGTTTTGTTGTTCTTATAGCGAAAGAATCTGCTTTACTTCATTATCTCTGAAGGATGAGGCCAAACTCCTGCACCTTTCTCCCATGGATCCATAGTTCTTTGAACTACAAATGGGGGTGATGGGCTTTGCGATGGAGATTTTTCAAGCTTTATATGGTGCGGTTCAAGACTTAACTCAATATCACTCAAAGCAACGGATTTTTGGTCATCATTGCTATCTGCCAAAGATAAAAACTCTCTTTTCGTGTCAGATCGATCTTCAGATTGATCTTTTGAAGAATTTGCCGTCAAAGCAGGATTTATAGGCAATGCGGGAATTGTTGAGCTAGATTCGATAGAATCTTGGGCTGATGGGTTTTCAGTAGGAGCAGGACTTTTTTCAATTTCGTTTTTTAGATTGATAATTTTTTGTTTAATTTCTGGCGCCAAATATTGATCACAAAAAATTTCAATTTTTTGATCAACATCAAAATCCTTAATATCATCAATTTTTTTATGAAATTCTGCTAAAGTTTTTCGATCTTCGGATTTGTTATGACAATATGCTTCAACCAAACTTTTAAAAATTTTTTCATCAGTCTTTTTTTTGAACGATTCATTGTCATCATGAGTGAGATTGGAAGCGTATTTTTTGGCTTTTTCAATCAAATCTTTAAAAGTTTCATTGTTGTGACTTTTGTGAACCGGACTTACGGGATCGATATTAGCAATATTATCAACGGTTAAGTCTGTAAGTTTTATTTGGTTATTTTGGCTATCCAAAAAATATAAATCTTTCGCTTCTTTATCATCTTTAAAACCCTCGCTAACGAGATAATTTTTGAGATACTCATAATTTCGAAGTGAATCAATATGTCCACGCGCCATTAATTTTGAGATTTGCTCAGCATTTTTGTTAATTTTATTTTCAAGATTTTTGGATATATCTTTAAGGGTATCTTTATGTTGTTTATCAAATTCTTTGTATTCCAAAAATAATGAAACCTCAGAATTAATAAAAGTTGCCAACACCAATCCCCCAAAAGCAAATTTGGCCATTTCACTTCCAATAAAATCATGCGCTAAACCCGAAATTGGTGATAAATAATCAGAATTAAGAGTATCGAGCGCTAACTGATTTATATCATTTAGAATCGGCATTTTGGATAAACCTTCAAAAGTATCGTCTATTCGAAAGGTCTCATTAACCGGAGCAAAACCCTGCATAACTTCTGGATCGCGAAGAGTTTTACCAACCGATTGAGCGAAATCTTTATCAAAATTATCTAGTAGGTCACTAAAAATTTCTAAAACATCGAGTCCCGAAAGAACCAAGGAGGTTAAGATTCTGCTATAAATTTGATTGAAATTTTTGTTATCCAGCTCTTCTCTTTCTTGAATTATAGAGCTTGTAGATTGACTTAAATTACTAAAAAGTTCACGTTTTCTTTTATTGATTTCATCTTCATTTAATAAATCCAACATCTCATAAATGGCTTGGAACTGAGCAGTTTTTTCTGTTAGCGACGCACTCTCATCATGAGAACCTTGTTCTCTCAATTTTTCCAAAGTTACATGATCACTTTCATCTTTAAATTTTTTAAAATCCGGACTTTTTTCTTTAAAAACTAAATCAACGGCATGATTAAAGATTTCTAGCTTTTTATGAAAATTTTCAACTCTTTCCAAAATTGGGCGCGTAGTGCCATCAAGAGTATTTTGATCTTTAAGGTGAAAAAAAATATTTTTAGGAACAATAAGAGATGCTTGAACAAATTGCTTAGCAAAAGTTTTTATGTGATCAACATAACCTTTATTACCTTCCTCTGACTGATTTTTTTCTGGCATAAATGTAAATTACCTCAAATTTAAAAAAACACTTTACAACACTTGACAAAGATTTGGTTATAATTAATTTTTGAAAATCTTATAAAATTTCTCCAACTAATTTTAGTTTTTACCATGTTCAAGCACATATTGATTGCCGTATTATCTATATTGTTATTTTCATGTCAAACAGGACTTAATGACAAACAAAATGATGCAAAAAAAGAAGTAAATTTGAACGACAAAACTCCACAAGAAAAACAATCATACGAAACCATCAATTCAGAAGAGCAAGCCAAAGAAATTAACAAAGCAAATCAAGAGCAAGAGCAAGAAATTGAAGTTCAAGACCGAGTTTTTTTCTCATTAAATTCATCTGAAATTGAAGAAGAAGCAAAAAAAATCCTTGAGGTTCAGGTTGAATGGCTCAAAAGCGACAACAAAATAAACGTTACGATCGAAGGTCACTGCGACGAAAGAGGTTCACGCGAATTCAACATAGCTCTTGGCGAAAAACGTGCTTTTGCGGTTAAAAAGTTTCTTAAACAAAGAGGTATTGCCGATTCACGAATCAAAATTGTTTCTTATGGCAAAGAAAGGCCAGCTTTTGTTGGCAACTCAGATGAAATTCACGCCAAAAATCGTCGCGCTGTCACCGTCATAAACTAAAATTAGCCAAAGAGTTTTAATTAAAACCCCATCTTTCAAATCCGAAAGCAATTCAATTTAGCGCTTTAATCCAATATTTGGTGATCTTTTCTAATAACGAATTTTGCTCACATCGAGCGTGCAAATGCTTAAAATCAATGTTATCGCTGGATTGATCTTGATTGGCGCAAGCATAGAAATATTCTAAATCGCCATTTGCATTAGTTTTACGTTGCAAACACTGACCACAAACTCCCTTCATCATACATTGCATCGGAGCATTTAGGCTGGTGATGGAATATTTGGCATTAAAAAACTCTTCAACAACCTTTTCATGCCTCAAACGCGCCACTTCGTGCATTAAATTATCATTTCCAATTGCAAAAACTCGGTCAATTTTACGATTATCCAAATTTTTGTTAAAATAATTCTTGATAGCATCAATTACCGTCCCTTTATAAAAACCTGATTCATGGGCTGATTTTCCATCTTCAACCGCAATTATCAACTCATCAACCGCGTTTTGCATTCGCTTTTGGCGCACAATAAAATCAGATTTTTTATATCCGGCAAAAAATATTATTTTACAGCCATTATTTTTGAAAGCTTCGGCAAGCGCTGTCAGAGGCTGATTGCCACGACCACCGCCGATTAAAACTACAGTTTCATTTTTAGCAATTTCAGTTGGTTTGCCACTTGGACCCATAAAAACACAAGGCTCGCCCACTTTAAAATTTTTTATTAGGCTCGACGATCCGCCGGTTTCAACGACAATTCCACTAATTATACCCATCTCGATGTCAATTGATAAAGCCGTAACCACCACCCCTTCCATGGCCATTTTTTGACCTTGAGCTTCTGAAGCAAAGGCATGGTAATTATGTAGGCGAAATATTTGCCCAACTTGAGTTTGAGAAGCTAATAATTTTGATTTAACAAAAACCTCGACAACATGATCCGACAATCTTTCGACTTTAACAATATTCACCAAGAAATCTTGTTGATAATTTTTAAAAATTTGGGGCTTTTTTTCGTCTTTTGCCAACAAATCCAACAAGGTGTTAACCTGCTTTACGCCTCTTTTTGCACTGGCCATCGCTTTAACAACATTACCCTCAAAATTTGGATGCAAATCCCCAAAAAAACTTACCGCTTTAGCAGAATTATTGTGAAATTTAGTAATAACGGAAAATTCTTTGGCGCGTGCCGAATTGGTAAGATTTTCATGATTAAAAACTTTGTGATCCAAAGAAATTTCTTGCAAATATTTGCCATCATGAACAAAATCAAGCCCATCTTCGAGCGCAAATGAGATATTAGGCATCGTTCCAATCGCCATCAACAAGGTTTTGCACGGATAATATTTGCCATCCTGCGCTTCAACTCCACAAACATGATTAAATTTATCAACAATAATTCGAGATATTTGCGTATTTTCAACAAACCCAACCCCCTCCTCAAAAGCTTTTTTTAATTCTTGATGATTGAGTCGATATGCGGGCGATTCAATCATTTTTTTGCGATATAAAATCTGGGCATTTATTTTGAAATTTTTATCACTTTCGAATTTTTGCGCATCCGATAAAAATTCATTAGCGATAACTCTCTCTTCATCATTTAGGGCATTAAAAAATTGCTCATCAAAACCCAATTCTTTAAATTTTTGAATTTTGTGAGCAAACTTTTCAACTTGAATGCGATAATATGCTTGAGCTTCAGTTGCAGAATCAACGGCGGTAAGCCCTCCGCCAATCACTAAAATTGGTGACCGAATTTGTAAATTGGTGAAAAGATGATCTTGATAAGCCCCCGTAAGTTGCAAGGCCATCAAGAAGTCAGAGGCCAATCTCACGCCTTTGGCGAAATTATTTTCGAGCTTCAGAAATTGAGGGCGACCCGCCCCAACACAAAGAGCTACATGATCAAAACCGTAATCCTCGAAAGCAGTTTTTTCGGTAATTGATGAGCCAAATCGAATACCACCATACATCGAAAAATTGGCTCTACGCTCCAAAAGCAAACGAATTATTTTTAAATAATTTTTATCAAATCGCGCCGTAATTCCATATTCGGCAACACCGCCAAAACCCGCGATAATCCTCGATGACAAAGGCTCAAATATATCATCAATATTTTTAATGGGCTGAAATTTTTGACGATTATGATACGCATCGACACCACTTAAATTGGCATCAAGTGGTTCAATTTTTAAACCATCAATTGCCACGACTTCGTGACCTTCATTTAATAAATAGTGAGCTAAAGTATAACCCGCCGGCCCTAAACCGCATACTAAAATTTTTTGCCCAGAATTATTTTTTACAACCGGATTTTCAAGATTAAGAGGGTTCCAACGCGTCAACAAAGAGTATATCTCAAAGCCAAAAGGTAAATGTAAAACATCTTTTAAAATTCGCGACTCAATCTGCGGAATATCAACTGGCTCTTGCTTTTGATAAATACATGATTTCATGCAATCATTGCAGATTCGATGCCCAGTCCCCGCAATCATTGGGTTGTCAATAATTGCCATCGCCAAACTTGCCAACGAAAACCCGCGACTTTTTAAAAAATTCATCTCCGAAATTTTTTCATCAAGCGGGCATCCGCCAAGCTCGATACCCAATTCATCGATCTTAATTTTTTGGCTATCTTTATCGATTAAACCGCTTTTACACGAATCTTTATTTTGATTATGGCAATAAATACAATAATTTGCTTCTGCGCTAACTCTGAGTTGAGAGCACCCAGAATCCGTAAGGTTGAAACCCTTTCTTTCGCGTGGCTTAAAATCACTAATTAAATTTTTAATCGCAATTTTTTTTGGTAAGATAAAAAGTGCGCCATCCTTGTGAAATTCTTGTCCAATAGCATCAAATAAGGCCCAAACACAATATTTCTCGATCAATTCATCATTAAAATTAGAACTTATTTTATGCGCCAATTGCAATTCAATCTCATCAATATTCGCATGATTAATTTCCAATTCCGCCAAAATTTTAGCATGATTAAAATCACTAATTTTAGCCAAATCAAATGAAGAATATTTTTTAGAGATATGCCTTTGGATGAACTCTCTTCTGGTGTCGCAAATAATTTTATAATTTAAATAAGTTTTTTGTAAATCAGTGTTTGATTGATTTATTTGAAATAAATCCGCTAAAAAAATTTCTAAAATTTTTGCTAATTCAATTAAATAGGTCGAATTTTGAGAGTTTTTTAAGTGATATTCGTCAAAAAAAACCGGTGAATTTTTTTGTAAAAAATCTAAGAATTTTTGGTGAATTTTTTGAAGACCATCAACCTCATAGAGATCAGCAAAATCAATGCTATAATTCGGATTAAGAAAGTTGTTTGACGACATCTTTTACAATTTGCTCTTCGTTAAATTCAAATTTTTGCGAACCAATTATTTGATAATTTTCATGACCCTTACCAGCAATTACCAAAACATCGCCATCTTGTAAAATTTCGATTGCCTTAGCAATAGCTTTTTTTCTATCGCCAATTTCGATGGTTTTTGACGTGGCGCAATTATCAATGATTTGACGACGAATTATCTCAGGATTTTCGGTGCGCGGATTATCGTCGGTAATAATTATTAAATCGGCTAAAGCGCTAGCAATTTCACCCATTATTGGACGCTTTTTGGCATCGCGATCTCCGCCACAACCAAACAATATTATCACCCGATTTTTTGCAATTTGGTGCGCAAGTTTTAAAACATTTTCAAGCGCATCTGGCGTGTGGGCAAAATCAACAAATATTTTAGCGCCCTTCATTTCGCTCACTAATTGCATTCTACCAAGGGCAGGATTTAATTCTGAAAATCGCGAAACAAGTTGGTTAATTTGTTGGTGATTTAGTTGATATTTTGAAAGCACGCAACAAAGAGCGCATAAAATATTATAAACCTGAAAATCACCTTTGAGATTAGTGGAAAAATCATAAATATTGTTGGCAAATCTAAAGCTAACCTCTCCGCGATTAATTTTTAAAATTTTGAGAATTTCGGCCTTAAATCCATAATCCAAAAGCTTGATTTTTCGGCTTTGGCAGATTTCTTGAATATCATTAAATTCAGGTATATCGGCATTAACAATTGCAAAACCTTGAGCCAAAACCACTTTTTTGAACAAAAGCATTTTGCATGCAAAATATTTGGTCATGTCGCCGTGGTAATCAAGATGGTCTTGAGTAAAATTTGTAAAAGCCCCAATTTGAATATCAAGCCCGTCAACCCTACCCTGCTCAAGCCCAATCGAACTAACCTCAATTGCCACATCGTCAATCGCATAATTTTTTAAGAGTGATAAATTTTTATAAAGCGAAACAATATCAGGCGTGGTAAGGCCGGAATCAACAAAATTATCTCTACAATAAATATTGGTTTTGACTCCTAAAGTGCCAATTGAAGCTGATTTTAAGTTGATTAATTCAAGAATTTGACGAATAAATTCGACGGTTGAAGTCTTGCCATTGGTACCTGTAACCGCATAAATATTTTTTGGCAGTGAAGAATAATATATATTAAGAATTTCTCCTAAAAGCTCACGACAATTACCAACAATTACTATGTTTTGAGGGTTTTTGACGATAAAATTTTGATAATCGAACTTGGTTTGATTTGATATTACCGCAACTCTGCATCCCTTTTGTGAGACTTCTTCGAGGTAACTTGCTCCATCATTTTTTTTGCCAATTACCCCAAAAAAAATAGTATTTTTTTGTGCCTCACGCGAATTAAGCGAAATATTGTCGATGTTGATCTGCGAAGTATTTATTGAATCACCAAAAATCTCAAAAGGTTGTTTAATATTAGCGATTATTTGCTTCAAATTCATGGATTAGATTTAAAAATTTTTGGGCGCTAATTGCGGGATTATCGGATTGGGTTATGGGCCTACCAACTACTAAATGGCTAGAGCCGAAACTTAAAGCGGTTTTAACATCGGCCACGCGCTTTTGGTCATCATTTTCAATTTTATCAAGACGAATTCCGGGAGTTATTATAATAAAATTATTACCGAAATTTGATCTTAAAATTTGAGCTTCTTGCGCCGAAGCTACAACTCCATCTAGACCAGATTCAAGCGCTAATTGAGTCTTTTTTTGAACTAATTTTTCGATAGATAAATCTTTATCAAATCCCATCTGCTCTAGATCTTGAACATTTAAATTTGTAAGAACGGTAACGCCGACGATTTTCATCTTGCCTTTGTTTTCAACAGCGCGCGCCATAATTTCATGATTTGCGCAATGAATGGTTAAAATATCAATATCGAATTTGGCAAGATTGGCGACGCTTTTGCCAACGGTTTGCGAAATATCATATAATTTTAAATCGGCAAAAACTTTTTTGTGGCGTGATTTTAAATATTCGATGATTTGAAAATAGTCGCCACTCGCCATCAATTCTAAGCCGATTTTATAAAAACTTACTTTTTCGCCTAAATTTTCGACTAAACTTTTAGCTTGGAAAAAGTTTGGAGTATCGAGGGCAACAATCAGTTTATCGGTCATATCACATTTTCTTTTCTTCGCCGGTTAATATGCGCAAAATATTTTCTTTGTGCCTAAAAAATACTATAACAAAAACTATCCAACACATAACTATTTGCGAGAACGGTGCGTCGTAAGCGGTTGAAAAAATTGTGGTCGAAAAAACTGCCACCAGCGATGCCACTGATGATATTCTAAATGCCACAAAAGTTAGGATCC
Organism: Pseudomonadota bacterium; assembly: GCA_009925685.1. Taxonomy (GTDB): domain Bacteria; phylum Pseudomonadota; class Alphaproteobacteria; order Rickettsiales; family UBA1997; genus CAILUF01. Next base: position 8,010 of record RFYG01000013.1, on the reverse strand, counting down.
AAAAGCAAATTGCCAACATGCCTACACTAAAATCGAGCGCAAGAATCGTGCCAATTGTTGTAGCAATGCCTTTGCCACCTTGGAATTTTAAATAGATTGGGTAAATATGAGCGCAAATCGAAACGATCGAAACTAACACTAAAAATAAATGCAAATTGTCGGAATCAACAAAAGAAAATCTACCGATTATAACTAATATCATCCCCTTCCCAGAATCGCAAACTAGCGTTGCGAAGCCGATTTTTTTTCCTAAAACTCGAGTAACATTTGTGGCTCCGATATTTTTTGAACCAAAATTTCTGATGTCGGTTTTGGCAAAAATTTTACCAAATAATAAACCAAAGGGAATGGACGCAATAAAGTAGGTGAAAACGAGGTATAAAAATTGGTAAAAAAATATCATGAATTAGCGCTAGAATTGGGTTTGTGGTTTTTTCTAAAAGCATCGAGTGAAATAACCTTGGCCGATAAATCAACATTGTTTTCGGAAGTTTTTTCTTTGGATTTATTAGCTAAATTTGATTCATTAAATTGCTCGCCAGCATCATCGAGCTCGCCGTAACTCATGCTAAATTTAAGCGCGAAGTTCATTGATGGATCAGCAAATGAAGTGATGGATTTGTAGGGTACGACTAATTTTTCAAATTTTCCGGAAAAACTAAGAGAAATTTTAAAGCACTCTTCTTCAACTACCAAATTTTTAAATTGAAATTGAATGGCAATAGTCATTTCTTCGGGATATTTCTCAAGAATTGATTTAGGAACCACAACCCCCGAAAACTTAGTTGCAAAGGTTACAATAAAGTAGTGTTTGCCGGGTAAACCAGATTTTTCAATTTTTTTAAGAGTCTCGTAAATTACTGAGCGCATTGATTTCTCAATAATTTCGTCATATCCGATTAAGTCTTGCATGTGGAATAAAGTTGTTTGATTAAGCGCTCGGTGTTGTTTTGACAGGTACCGAGCAAACCCCGACTATTTCACTTATGCAGTAGCAACTTTTGTCGCGAAAGCAGGTTCGAAATTGTCATTAGCAAAATTATCATTTGCGTTTACTTTTTTTGAACGGATATCACATTAGCTTTTGATGAACAAAATTAATGCAATCGGCAGTTTCTCAACCGAGCAAAAACATAACTTTTAGCGAATGTCGAAAGCTATTCACCCCCAAATATTAAGTCGAGAACTTAAAAAATTTTGGTGGAGGTGCTGGGTACCGCCCCCAGGTCCATAACGATTATTGCGAAATGCGTTTATTGCTATAGTTCATTTTTAGGGAACGTTGAAAAATATAAATTACAAAAAAAAATTCACAAGTTTTTTTAATGGTCGTTCGCCCTTTATTTTCTAAGATTATAAAAATAATTTATTAGCTTTTAATTTGATAAATTTTATCCAAAAAAACTACAAAAAATCCTTGTTGATAAAAAAGAATATTTTTAAAATCACCGCAAAAATTCAATCAGTCCAAACAAATGTCTTCAATCCAAAACTCTATTTTAAATTCCGAAATCGATTCTTGCGAATCTGCACCTTCAAATCGCCAAAAAGTTATCATTTTAGGTTCGGGTCCAAACCGCATTGGACAAGGCATTGAGTTTGATTATACTTGCGTTCACGCTTCTTTTGCTTTCAAAGAACATGGTATCGAGGCTATTATGGTAAATTGCAACCCTGAGACAGTATCAACCGATTACGATACTTCGGATAGACTATATTTTGAACCACTGACTGCCGAAGACACCATTGAGCTAATTAAAAAAGAAATGAGCAACGGAAAGTTACTCGGGGTCAATGTTCAGTTTGGTGGACAAACGCCCTTGAGTTTAGCAAAATTTTTACAAGACGAAAACATTCCCATTATCGGCACTTCTCCTGATATGATAGATTTGGCCGAAGATCGTGACCGCTTCAAGCAACTTTTGCAAAAATTAAAACTCAATCAGCCTCTAAACTTTATCGCTTATTCCAAGCAACAAGTAATTGAACAAGTCAAAGAAATTGGCTTTCCGGTGGTTGTAAGACCTTCTTATGTATTGGGTGGCAAAGGTATGGCAATAATTTACGATGAAAATTATCTCCTAAAATATCTGGCCGAATATTCAGAAGTTTTTGACACCGGCCCGCTATTGCTCGACAAATTTCTTACCGACGCCATCGAAGTTGATGTTGACGCTTTATGCGACGGTCACGAAGTTTTTGTAGCCGGCATAATGCAACATATTGAAGAAGCTGGTATTCACTCTGGCGATTCAGCATGCTCAATTCCTCCTTATTCGATTAGCGAAAAATCTATCAATGAAATCAAAAAAGCTACTCAAAAACTAGCCTTAGCCCTTAATGTTAAAGGCTTAATGAATGTGCAATATGCTCTTAAAGATGACATTTTATATGTTTTAGAAGTTAATCCTCGCGCCTCCAGAACAGTTCCCTTTGTCGCCAAAGCCACCGGCATTCCAATCGCCAAAATCGCCTCACTCATTATGGTTGGCAAAAAATTAAGTGATTTCAAACTTACCGAAAAAAAACTCGACTATTATGCCGTTAAAGAGGTTGTGTTGCCATTTGCCCGCTTTAGCAATGTCGATATAATTTTAGGCCCCGAAATGAAATCAACTGGCGAAGTAATGGGCATCGATAAAAGTTTTTCACTTGCATTTGCTAAAGCTCAAATCGCTACTGGCACAAAACTTCCAACCTCTGGTTTGGTTTTTTTGTCAGTCAAAGATTCTGACAAAAAATATTTACCAGAAATAGCTCAAAAGTTAATTGATATTGGTTTTAGAATTGTTGCAACTCGTGGCACCGCCAAATATTTAGCTGAAAACAATATCGCCGTTACAATTGTCAACAAAATTACCGAAGATAAACCCCATGTCGTTGATATGATTGATCGCAAAGAAATCACTCTTGTAATCAACACAACCGAAGGCGCTCAAGCCACCAAAGACAGCTTTTCAATTCGCAGAACATCATTGATGCGAGGAGTTACATACACCACTACCATTTCAGGCGCCAAAGCTTTAGTTGGAGCAATTGAAGCCTACAAAAACAATAATTGCAAATTTGAGGTTTTTGCTCTTCAAGAATTATCTTCATCATCAAATTACAACTAGAACTCGATTCACAAATCTCAAGCCCCAATAATTTATTTTATTGTTATTTTTTTATAGCAATTTCGGTCCATCTCAACAATATCAATCGATATATCGCATCTCGAATTAAAGTTATTTAAATTGCGATAAAAATCCTCGACCAAATCAAAAGTTTTTTGCGCCAATTCTTGCCTAATTTCTAGGGCTCTTCCCGCCAAAATTTTAATCGAAATATGAATAAAATTTGCATTATTTTTGTCTAATCCAACTTTAAATTGTTGATAAGAAATTGTTCTAATTTTGCATTGATCGGCATCAAAATTTCCATGCGCAATATTGGCCATAATTTCTTGGATTTGACTACCAATATTAAGCATTGAAGGTTCATCAAATGCTTTCGAGTGCTCAATGATAATGTGAGGCATTGTTTTGTTTAATTGTAGTTTTTAAAAAATAATTTGGGCCCGAGGTTGAAAATTCTTAAACTAATTAGATAAAAAACGAAATATTTTTGATGATTAATTTTGATTTATTTAGGACTGAAATTATTTTGTGGTTAAATTATCGACCGCCTTTCCCATCTCCAGCTCTAGCTTCAGGATTGGTTATTTGAGGATTGGGCTGTGTAGAATTTATAGGATTTAATTTGTCAATCAGAACTTTAATAGATTTTTTTTTATTCTCTAGTACTTCAAGGGCTTTTTTTAAATCTTCACTTTTTATTTCAATTGCATCGCCTTTCGGCTGTTTTTTTTTATCCAAATAAAATTTTTTGATATCTCCATCTTCAAGGTTAAACTGAAATTCATATGACTCTTGTTCTTCCTTTAAGGTTTTTTTGTCTAATAATTTAATAACCAATATTTTTTCACCTGATTCATTTTTATAAAAAACAATTCTATCATCCATACTATCATCAATTATATATCTCTTCGAAAATTGAAAATGCTTATCGTCTAAAGAATTTAATTCCTGCAAATTAGCTATAATTTCTTTTGTTACTTTATCATCCTCTTTAGCTTTTGGAGACTGAGAATCTATTCCGACACCGCCTCCCTTTGCTACCGCATTATGTCCCGCATTATGTCTTTCAGTCGCCTCATTTACAAGATTTGCAATTTGTGATTCTGTAACGAATGCGGTAAAATGAACTCCTTTTGGATTTCTTATATACATTAATTTTTTATCATCTTCAGAAAATTTTTTGGAAATAATTCTTTCATTAATTTTTTCAAATCCTCGTGTATATTCAAAACCCAAATTTGACGCAATTCGAGCAACAACTTCAGCGGAAATAAAACTATCATGCCCACATTCTTCTTTCGTTTTATCATCAAGAACTTGTTCTTGCTCACTCATAAAATAAGATTTCCAATCTTCTTTCCATTTTTGAAATAAGACGAAACCCATGAACTTTTGATACAAATTTGGCTCAAGGCAACTAACAGTTATTTTACTTTCGCCCACCTTAATTTGTTCACTTATAGTATTAGTATATGCGCTAGTATCCAGAGATGTAAAATAATTCCTGCTATCACCTAATTCAGAAAGTTTTTGATGTAATTCTTTCAATTCTTGATATCCAAAACCGGTTTCAGGCTTAGTAATATTATCATAATATTCCGCTATAATTTCTTCTCTAGTTTCGGATTCATTATTCAAAATTTTATGTATTTTTAAACCAATAATATCTATTTGTTTATCGTTCTCAGTTCTTTTTCCTTCACCAATCACATCATTAATAGTAATCATTTCACTTAATTTTTGCTCTTTAAGTTTTTCATATTGATCGACTGATATTTCTTTACAACTTTCAAAAACTTCTTTCAATTTTAAAAAATAACTATCCAAAATAATTTCATGATTGAGTCCTATCATTTCATATGCAAGATTTCTTTGATTTTTATCTTTATACTTTAAACAATTGGCAATGGCATAGTAACCGCACCAATTTTCGCTTGCACTAGTATTAATTTTAAATAGCTGATCAGATTTGGTAGATGGGAGCATAAATTTTATTTTTTATTAAAAAGATTTTAGAAAATTTAAGATTGGTTAGTTTCTCAATATTAAATTTAATCTTATACTTAATCAGTATAAAGCTATCAAATTTAATAAATTTTTCTTCTCTCCATAAAATTGACATATTTTAAATCTCCCCAGTATTTGTTATAAGAAATCAATGAGAGTAATTTATTAACAGATCAATATTTTGCTTTAGTGAAAATTTAATAATTATTAACTTTCAACTTTTTAGTTTAAAATTTTGAAGATTTAGTTTTGGGGTATTTTTTCAAAAGTATAAATTTTATTCGGATTATTGACTAAACCCATCATCTTTAAAATTTATTTTCTTATCTTGATTATCAATTTGATTATCGCCGAGATCTTGATTTGCGTAAGTTATATCTGGGTTTTTATTTGGGGGGGTTTCAAAATTAAAATTTTGATTTTTGATATTTTTCTTGGTGAAAAAATTGACTATAATTGTTCCGATAACCATAAGAGTAATTAAAAATTTAACCAACATATACAAGGATGCAAAAAATAATAAATAAGAGGTGCCTTTTAAAAGCCTTGGAAACATAGAAACTCCGGGCTCAAGCAAAGCATCGGCATGATTTTCGTTATCGTAGTAAACATAAACACTTTTATTTTTTGGGTATTGAGCTACAACTTTTTGAACAGATGAAAAATCTGAAGTTGAATATGGGCCGGAAGAGTCGATTTGCTTAGTTTGGTACTCATTGCCGTAAACATTATACTGAACCGTAACGTTGGGCGAGTAAATTTCTTTACCTTCGCCATCTTTAGATCTATAAATCTCGGACTCCATAACAACGCCAACTGTTTTAGGCCAATTTAAAGATTCTTGACCTTTTTTTATCATGTCAGTCGACATGTGATAAAAAATTAAACCAAAAATTGCGAATACTACAAAGCCAATAAAATTACCGCCCTTTGATGATGTGCGATATCTTTCTGGAATATTATTGTTCGAAAAATTAATTATCATGATTAAGACCTATCTAAAATATTGCCAAAATTGCCGATGCCATCCTTGTTGCTTGTATGGCCACTTATATTGCCAATCAAGGCTTCAGACATCTTAGAGGCTGGATTTGTTTGCAATAAAACAGTTCCATGGCCCTGAAGTTTAGCAAAAAATAACCCCTCCCCTCCAAAAATCATCGAGCCCAAATTGCCGGCTTTTTCAATGTCGTAACTAATATTTTCAGTAAAGCCCACCAAGCATCCGGAATCGACTCGCAAGGACTCGCCATTTAATTGTTTCTTAATAATTTGTCCTCCGGCGAACAACGCCACCTTGCCATCGCCAGAAATTTTTTGGAGAACAAAACCTTCGCCACCAAAAAAACCAAAACCTAATTTTTTAACAAATTCGACCGAAATCGAAGTTCCATAACTCGCGAATAAAAAAGCGTCCCTTTGGCAAATTAAATTTCCGCCCATCTTGGCGAGGTCAGCAACGATAATACTTCCGGGGATATTTCCCGCAAAACCTAATTTTCTTCTTTGATTAGAATTGTTGGTAAAATGGCTTAAAAATAAACTTTCTCCGATTATAAATCTTTTGCCTGTAGATAATATTGAGTCCAAAAAACCTTGATTGGGATTCGATCCATCGCCCATCTTCACTTCGTAAGAAATCTCATCTTCCAAATATATCACCGCACCAGCCTCGGCAATGACGGTTTCATTTGGGTCAAGAGTAACTTCGGCATATTGCATTGAGCCGTTTGAAACAATTTCGATGTCGATATCGTGAGCCATTTTAATATTTTGTATGAAAATTTTAAGAAATGTTGCTTTCAATAAAAGCTAATAAATTTTATATAAAAATTATTTTCAACTAAATGTAAATTTAAATTTTTTAAATTTAAAACATATTTTAATGGCGGGATTTTTAGTTAATTTTGCATCAAGAGCCTTTTGGTTTTGGAGGTTTAATAAAGCTTTTGGATCGAAAAAGGTACCAGGTTACTTTTATTTTATACTTGAGTTCCGCATACGCTACGAATTGGGGGTGCGTGGTCTAAACTAAAGAATTATCAGTAATTCAAAAAATGTTCCGCATACACTACGAATTGGGGGTGCGTGGGTCTGATTGAGATTCAATACAAAAACAAGTAAAGCGAGGGATTATTTGAGGTCCGGCTTCCCTTCGTTATTCATGCCTTTCGGCACAAAAAAGGATAAAAAATAATGGGCGCATCAGGTCGGCTTCCCTTCGTTATTCATGCCTTTCGGCACGGAGTATTTAAATTTGTCATAATTATTTAAGGTCGGCTTCCCTTCATTATTCACGCCTTTCGGCACTGGCTCGCTGATAGTGTAAAAGCCTTTGATGGTCGGCTTCCCTTCGTTATTCATGCCTTTCGGCACTTGGATGATGAGTACCACAATAAAGGTATTGGTCGGCTTCCCTTCGTTATTCATGCCTTTCGGCACAGCTCCGCTTGGAAGCCTAGAATAAGAAGATGGCAACACATACTGGATTCAAAAAAATTGAAGAGAAGCCTATTTTTTGAATCAGAAAAAATTCTGATTTTTTTTAATTTTAATACAAGTAGGCGATTCATAATTTTTGTTTTTTTCATCTTCTAAAATTTTCCGAAAAGCGGTTTTAAAAATTGCATAAAAATGAAATTTCAAAATGCCATTTTCTACAAGATTTTTGCTTTTATCAATTTTAGCAAATTCATTTTTATTAATTCTTTTATCAACAGGTTTATTGTTATTTTTACTATCAAATTCAAGAAAATGGTCAACCTTACAAAGCATACTAAATAAGGACTGCAAGAATGATTTTTTGGTTTGATAAATTTCATTTAAAATTTTTTGATCAAAATTATTTTCTTGAAGAATTTTATATAAATTATCAAAGAAATTT
>RFYG01000120.1 GCA_009925685.1 Pseudomonadota bacterium | reverse complement strand
GTGATTTCTTGTGCTTATTGTGCAGAAGTTAGATTTATTTACCAAGCTGGTTAAGGTCCTTAGCAATTTCATTAGTAAAAACATTTATTTCTTTTAATTCATCACTTTGATCAGCCGATAAAGATAAAGTTTTTCCGATTTTTGTAAGATTTCCAACAAGTCCATGATTTGCTGTATAGCTACCACCGTTATCTCTGGTTGCAATTATGTTTTCGTTTTTAATCACATTAATTTTGTAGCCATCAATTCTTGAAGCAGCATATTTATCGCTGGTAAATGCCATAAACACCCTAACATAATTAATATCGAAATCCGCCTCAAAAACATTTTGGCTATTTTTGTCACTAGAATATAATCCATCCTGTTTTAACCAAGAAATGATCTCCTCCTTGAATATCTTACTAAGCTCTTCTTGGTTCGGATATTTTTTTGACGAAGCACCGGATGACATTTTTTCTTCACTCAAATTTACGTTAACCTTTCCAACATAAATTTTGTAGCCATCTGGAATCGATGCCTTTTCCTTTAAGGTGAAATATTTGTAGTTTGAAGAGCAGCTACAAAGTAAAATTAATAGTGATATTAGGGATAGTTTTTTCATAGTTTTAATTAAATTTTTGTAAAGAAACCAAAAACTCCTTTAGGATAAACTTTTTTAGTTTCAGCAATAGCGTTATAACCGTATTTGGCAGTCCATTTTACAACGCAGAGACCAAAGCGATCAGGGGCGATTTTGCAACCGAAATTCGTTTCCTGCACACTTAGTCCATTCCAACAAAAACTTGTGAAGAATTTATAGATCGTTTTCTGTTAGCATCTTTTCCATATTTTTCTTGAAATTTTTTATCTTCTTCAGGGTGATTTTTATACCACTCTTCTCCTGTAGTTTTGGTTCCATCTTTGTGAATATACACTGATCCCACGCCCATTATTCTTGCGCTTTCATGCCAACTTTTTTCACTAGAAGTGCAAGAATTTAGAATAAATATAGGTAATACAAATAACGATATTATGATTAGTTTTTTCATGATTTTAATTTTGTGATTAATGTAAGGTTAAAAATAAATTCTATTCTTTAGCTTCGATAATCTCACCAGTTTCTGAATCAATTATCCTGCCGGTTGGCACTAGGTAATTTTTAGAAAATGGATTTTTACTTTTTGCTTCGGCAATTGCGTTGTAGCCGAAGCGAGCAGTCCACTTGACTTCACAGAAAGTTTCGAATTCTGGAGTTGGTAAATCCTTGTATAGAGTGATTGGCTGCTCAGGAATAGCTTTGTTGTGTGGGGTCATAAATTCATAACTTCCATAGATATAGCCTTTGCGAACATCATCCTTTTTTTGGATGGCAGTAAAACGGATTTTTTTATCTAACTTTGTTTTGCTCCAAGGCCAACCATATTCGAGGTGGATGTCTTTCCATGGACCGACATAAATAAAGACTGCATCTTTTGGGTAAATGAAATCTTCATCATCTATTCCGGTGCTGGTTTCGCTAACCATTGTTGAATTGTAATACATCCACGACTGATGCCTTGTCCATATCATTTTACCTTTTTCACTTCTCTTCATAGATTCTACATACCTCCACCTCCCCATCTTAATTAAAATCGGACACCCCCTCAAATCATCAAAAGCCTGATTTTTTATGGCCTCGTTTCTACCAGTTTGATCGCTAAAATAGTAATCCTGCATATGCTTAATCTCCTTCTGATAACTTGGAGAACTTGGACTAGCAAAGCAACTACATGCTGATATTTGTACTAAGAATAATACGATCAAAACTTTCTTCATAAATTACCTCTAAGTTGTTTATTTACCTAGGCGGAGCAGTACTCGGATTTTGAGAACTCTGCTCGCTAGATGGCTGTAAAAACTTAGAGTAGTCGGAATTAGTAATGCTGTGTTTGTTCATGTTTTGAAGGTTCCACAGACCGACTGGAATTTCGAAGAGATTTGGGATGTAAATCGGAGAATTGAAATCTTTCTGACCAAACAAGGCTGCAGCTTGATTGATTGCGTTGCTTGGAACAGTTAGGTAGCGAACTGGGTCTTTTGGATCATGAGTATAAGCGAAGTTTAGGTATTCTTTGCTATTTCTATCTGTATTTAAGTTTAAGTTATTAACCGCACTTATCCAATCCCCCTCCAACACCGCAGGCCCCACAGCCACGAACTGCTGAGTTTGGTTAATTTGATTTGCATCTGCATAAGCCTCCATCGCACCCTTTCCAATTATCGTGCCTTGCGAATGAAATAAGTTTGTTGCGCTGTCAATGTTTCTGCGGTCAAACATATCTTCAGCAACAATTCTGTTCATAGCGATTGTGTTTTCTAAACCTGTCCAATCGGCAATCTTGCCTAGCCCAGATTCCATCAAATCACCAAGCGGACCATGGGTTGGATTGTGGCGAAGAGTTAATTCTGTTGGATTGCCATTCTTTTCAAAATAGTTTTCAACTGCAGATTCAAAGCCAGTGTCAATGCCATTAACAGCGTAGTTTTTGGTTTTGGTTGGATCGGTTGTGGTGATAATTTCACCATTTTGATTGGTCGCTTGGGTTAATTTGCCGTTTTCGAGCTTGAGGGTTATTAACTGCGAACCTTCTGGATCATTTTTCTTTTCGGTGAAGGTGTAGATTGCTCCTTCGAGAAGTGTGTTTGGAGCATTTAGAACAGCGCCGATTTTGAATGGAGATTTATCTGCCGTCTCTCTCATGGTTTTTAAGTTTTGACCTAGTTGAGAGAAGTTATTTTTTATGTCGTTTCTTCCCGATTCTGAGAACAACCGATGATCCAGCGTTAAACT
>RFYG01000119.1 GCA_009925685.1 Pseudomonadota bacterium | reverse complement strand
AGGAATTTAAAATTAGGGTCCTTCTAAAGAAAGGCTGATATTAAATCTTCAATTCAACTTGAGGGTTTGTGGTAAATTTTATTTTTTATTCTTAGTTTTGGTAATTATCCCTTGACAGACTAAATTAAGGTTCTATAGTTAGGCTATTACTAACTTTAAAGCCTCTCAAGTATGAACTTTCAAGAGTTTAAGAAAAAATTCCCAAGCGAACCTAAGATTGTAGAGTATTTCTGCAATATCAGATACGGTGATGATTTTAAATGCAGGCACTGCGGCTCGGCTGATATTTACGCCACTTACGACAATAGAAAGATGCAATGCCCAGCTTGCAAAAATACCTTTTCAGTTTTCGCTGGCACTATCTTTGAAAAATCTTCCACCGATTTAAAAAAATGGTTCTACGCAATTCACCTTTTCCTAAATGGTAAAAAAGGAATCAGCGCTCTTCAATTACAACGCGAAATTGGCACGACCTACAAAACAGCTTGGCGTATGCTTCGCCAGATTCGTCTTGCGATGGGTAATAAAAAGAAGAAAGAAGATGATGACGATGATTTTATGAATACAATTATTGAAATTGACGAAACCTATCTTGGAGGCAAAGCAGAAAACAAACATATGAGTGAAAGAGTTGCAGCTAAAGGAATCTTCGAGAAAAACATCGTGCTTGGAATGCTTGAAAGAGATAAAGAAGTTAGAGGTTTCGTCATTGATGAAGCAAAGCGCGATACAATCATGGCTAAGATTTTTGAAAATGTAAAAATCGGCAGCGAGATAATCACAGACGAACACAAGGCTTATTACTGGCTTTACAGTCAATTTAGACACCAAGTTGTTAATCACTCAAAAGGTCAATACAAGAAAGGCGCAGACGCCCACACGAATTCAATTGAGGGCTTCTGGTCAACTTTAAAGCGTGGTGTTTATGGAATTTATCACCATGTGAGCAAGAAGCATTTACAGCTTTATGTGAACGAATTTGCGTTCAGATATAATAACAGAAAAAACAGCGAGATGTTTGATCTAGTGTTGGCGCAGGCGGTTCTGTAAGAATTATTTTTTGGAGATTTTAATTATATCTAAAAATGTCTTATTTCGTGCATTTGCATCAGCAATAATCGCTTGAGGTGAAACAATTTGAACATAAGCAGGAATATTGCCAAATTTACCCTGCCAAATCTCCCCTTCTTGGGAGAATACTTTTTTAAAGTGGAATGTGTCTTCTAATTGCCCCCTAAAGTCTTTATTATCCATCTCTGCTAAAAGATAAAGATATGCTTCGCTTACTCCTGAATCAGTAATCAATTTTGAATAGTTCCTAAGCTGCATTACACCTTTACCATTTTCATAATCAGTCGCGGTAAATTTTTTTAGTTCAATTAAAACCATCTTTTTTACACCATCTTTGTCGGGAACGTAAATGGCTATATCTGGAGCATCTTGCGAATCTCCTTCAAGTCCACAATTTGGTAGTATGGTTTGAATTTGCTTATTACTTGCCACATAGGCGTAGGTCATGAATTTGTCATCTATTAACCAAATATTATTTTCTTCGATTTTTACAGGTGAGTAATCAAAGCCATCTAACCCTTTTTTAAGGATCAAATCGTGTATTGTTTTTTCGAGATTTTCTTTATTGCTGGATAGCTCTGAAAGTTTTTCGATAATCTTTTGTCTATGCAGAATGTATCTTATCAGATCATTACTAACACATCTTTTTACCTCTTCAATGGAAGTGTTTTTACTTTCTAATTTCTGCTCCTCTATCCTCGCTTGTTTGTAGGCATTATCGAGTATTTGTTTTTCATCTACAAAACCAACATTATTGTTTTCGATGTAGTCAGCATAATGAGGATATTTCTCTTTCAGGTCGTCTATTTTTTTACTATTGTCTGCCTGTAAGTCTGGGAATTGTTTGTTAAGTAGCTTTGAAACTTCGATGGATAGCTGCTTCTTAACCTCTTTCCAAGAAATTTCAGGAAAAATCTGACTGTCTTCTGCCTCATCTTCTATTTCCACATCATGGAACTCATTTGCTTGCTTATCAATCCACTCTGATTCTAGGAGGAGGGTTATTTGGTAGCCATCTTTTTCGTTCAGTTTCAGTTGCAACGGCTTGTGAGAAAACCTTTTTGTAGGTCTGTTATTAACGCATAAAAAATCATCTAGAATTGCCTTCTCGCTTGCTTTGAATCTATACCATAAAATGAAGTCTGCACATTTCTCGTTGCCATTAACATTTTTAATAATCTGGAATTTTACCTCATCTATATTCTTCACATCCTCGCTGGTGATACGCTTATCATTATTGATGATGATTTCACAGTCTTTCTCGTAAAGAAAGAGGAAGGGATACAAATGATTATAAATTTCGCTATAAGCCTTGTCTAGGTCGTAGTTTGTGTTATTAAGAGGCTTATCCAGTTTAATAATGGTTTCCTTTGCATCGTTGCTTATTTTCTGAGGCTTCAATTTGTCTTCACTCAATTCCGTTGTAAAATCAAACTCCACTAATTCATGATTTTGTTTGCTGGATATATGAACTTTTTGGAATGTTTTTAAGTAAGACAACCTACCTATTCCCTTACAGCCCTGCTTTTCCTTATGTCTGCTTAGATATGTTAAAAATGACTTCCTGTTGATTTCATTAAATCCATCTCCGTTGTCTTTGATTTTGATCGAAGAAACAAACTCTCTCGTAAAGAGTTCGTTTGCGCTTTCCGAAGTAAAATCAACCTCAATTTTTGTAGCACCCGCTTGAATGGAATTAACCAACGCCTCGTTGATAGAGTCGTAGATGCTTGATTTTTTGTAATTTTTAACTGCGTTTGTTAAGTCTGTTTTCATTTCAGCAAAGAGATTGGTTTCCGAGTTTTTAATACTCATACTTTACCCCCTCTTTCCAAAAAGGCAATAGTCCGTGCAGGCGGCGGCACTTGTGTCCCTCTGGGAAGGAGGGCAGGTGCTGG
>RFYG01000118.1 GCA_009925685.1 Pseudomonadota bacterium | reverse complement strand
CAACGCATTCCCGAATATATCGCTCGCGCTAAAGATAAAAATGATCCATTTAGATTAATGGGTTTTGGTCATCGAGTCTACAAAAACTATGATCCGCGGGCTTCGGTTTTAAAAAAAGCTTGCGATGAGGTATTGGGCGAACTTGGTATCAAGGATCCACTTCTGGATATCGCTGTTGAGCTTGAAAAGATTGCTCTCAACGATGAATATTTTGTGTCTCGAAAATTGTTTCCTAACGTCGATTTTTATTCGGGCATAATTTATAAGGCTCTTGGTATTCCAACTAATTTATTTACGGTAATTTTTGCGATTGCTCGTTCAGCTGGATGGATTGCGCAATGGAAAGAGATGATTGAAGATCCAGCCTTTAAAATCGGCAGACCCCGCCAACTTTACACTGGCAAGACTAAAAGAGACTATATTAAAATTGATAATCGCTAATATTTTCAGATAAGTAAAAATTATTAAAAACCCGTTTTTAATAAACAAAAATTATAAAATGAAATCGCTAATCGAATTTTTGGTAAAGTATTTTACCCTTTCAAAAAATACTAAACACTTAATTGCTCAAACGCCCGATGAAGATTTTATCCCATATTCAGTGCATTACGATAAAAAAACTATTCTCACCAAAAATGGTGAACTAATGCAAATTATTCGGATTGTTGGCTTCAACAACACCTCAATATTTGCTGATTTAATTTCATTGCGTGAAGCCGTGCGAGATGCGATTAGAGAAAATATTAAACAAACCAATTTCGCATTGTGGTTTAGTACAATTCGTCGCAAAAAAAATATTTCTCCAAAAGGCGATTTTAAAGAGTTTTTTTCTAAAGATATTAATCAGATTTGGGAGCAAAAAAATAACTTACAAAATGATTTTGTTAACGAACTCTACATTACGGTTATTATTGAAGGTATGGATACTTCAATTTCTAATTACCAAAGTTTTTTTAGATCATTTTCGAAAATAGCAACCAAAAAATTTTACAACAATTTTCTTGCTAAATCTTGTAAAGATTTATCAGCGGTAACCGATGGTATTTTAAGTTCAATTTCAGATTATGGGGCAAAAATACTTGAAATTACCGAGTGGGATGGAGTTATTTACTCCGAGCCAATGCGTTTTTTAGGCAAAATTTGCAATCTTGAGGAGCGGCATTTTCCGTTAACTGTTAATGACATTTCGCATGATTTATTCTTCAATAAAATGGCTATTGGTAATCGCGAAATTGAAATAATCTCAGAAGATAAAAATTACTTTTCAGCCATTTTATCCTTAAAAGAATATACCGAAATCAGCATTGAATCGCTCGACAAAATTTTGCAATTACCGTTTGAATTTATTATCACCCAATCTTTCGATTTTTCTTACTCAGAGAGCGAATTAGATTTTTTGAAATATCAAGATAATATTTTGCGAGTTAGCAAAAGCGATGATTTCAGGGATCTAATGGGAGTAACTAATTTTTTTGAAAGCGTTAATGGAACCAACACCGATTATGGTAAACTTCAAACCACTTTTACCATTATTAGCAATTCCAGCGAAGAACTGGCGGTTGATGTAAAATTGATTGTAGAGAGATTTCAGTCTATTGGTTTGGTGGTTGTTCGCGAAGATGTATTTTTAGAGGATTGTTTTTGGGCACAATTGCCAAGTAATTTTAAATTTCTTAAGCGCCAAAAAATTATAAATTCTTATCGCATTGCCGGCTTTGGATCTCTTTATAGCTTTGACTCAGGTTCAATATCGGGAACATATTGGGGGCCAGCCTTAACGACATTCAAAACCATCAATAATACCCCATATTTTTTCAATTTTCATGAATTAGATGTAGGGCATGCTTTGTTTATTGGAGGAGTTGGTTCGGGGAAAACAGTGTTAATAAATTTCTTATTGGCGCAATCAAGGCGTTATAATACTAAGATTTATTACATTGATTTTGATAATAAGGCACAAAATTTTATCGAAATGATGGGCGGTTTTTATTATGATTTAGCATACCAAGATCCAAGCGATAAAAGATGTTTAAAAATTAATCCTTTTGCACTCAATAATTCTGATAATTATAAAAAATTTTTAATCGAATTTTTTCGCAGTTTTATTTATCATTCTGTCGATAAAATCCCCGAAAGCGAGATCTTGGCGATTGAAAAAATAGTTGAAAAAATAATTACCAATAAATTATCCAACTTTTCTGAGTGTATTAAGGTTTTTGACAGCGAAGAGACCAAAAATATTTATGAAATACTTAAATTTTGGAATGAGGGCGAATTAAAAAGAATTTTCGATCATCCAAAAGAAATAAATTGGAGCGACCGCATGATGGGCTTTGATTTAACAAGTTTTAGAAGCGAGCCATTTGTTTTAGTGCCAATTTTATCATATCTTTTATTTAAAATTGAGGCATCTTCGAATGATAATAGCCCAACAATTATTGTTTTTAAGGATTCAAATCTTTTATTTAATAATTCAGTTTTTATCGATAAAATAGCTCATATTCTTGACCGCTTGCGCCAAAAAAATTGTGTGGCGATTTTTAATTTTGATATTCCAAACGATGTTGAAAAATTTGATGCAAGCTTCTTAAAATTATTAGATCAAAAAATCACTTCAAAATTTATTTTGCCGAAATCTAACATAAATAAAGAATTGGCGCAAAACATTAGTCTCAACGACGAAGAGTTTAGAATTACAAAATATCTTAAAATCGAAGATTATCGTTTCTTGTTAAAAAGAGGTGAAGATTCGTTAGTTTTGAATTTTGATTTAATAAACCATAAACCACTGATGAGATTGCTTTCATCGACTAAAGACGATGTGGCTATTTTAGAAGAAATATTCAATCACGCTAAAGAGCAAGGTAAAATTATTGATAATGAAATTGCTATAAAACAATTTAACGAAGTAATTAATATTTTAGAGCATGAAAGGCTTGAAGAGCAAAAGAAAATTGACCGCCAAAGCAAGATTGCGCGTATGAAAAAGTTGCGAGAAATTGATGACAAATAATAACAAATATTATTAA
>RFYG01000117.1 GCA_009925685.1 Pseudomonadota bacterium | reverse complement strand
AATTTAACCAATACTCACTTGGTTAAAATCTCAAAGCCAAGTAGTATGGAAATTTCAAGAAGCCTTGAAATCACGAGTTTCAAGGGGTGATAAAAATTGAAAATGGAGAAAGTTAGAGATTTAGAAAGTTTGAGATGGCTCTTCTAAGGCTACTTTTTCGAACTTTTTCTCCAAGTGGCCTCCAGTGTTGATGCATATAGCTTGAGGACTTGGTCGTGGATTTCGAGAATTTTCAACCGAACAGGCGAAGGCAACTTTTCGTACTTGGTCTACCTTTCTTCGTCTCTATTAAAATCCATAAATATAGCCATCGGAACCTGCTTAGGTGAGTTCTCAATTCCGTACGATAACATCATTCTCTGAACATTATTATGTTTAATTCCGTTTTTAGGAATAATACATTTCCATTTGCTGGAAAAACTATAATCCTTATCAAAAATTCTTTCTTTTTCTAAAATTGAATGTGCGTTGATATATTGTTCTTTAAGGGCAGCGTGTGTTGCTTTTGAATTTTGAGTATTAAAAAAAATACCTCGCAATGCACTTCTCAATTTGCTGGCTTTTCCAGATTTTCTTAAATCAAAACTAATTTCTGGACTTAAATTTAAAGGATATTCCATTTCACTGATGCAGCTTTCTATATCACTCCAGTGATTATCAGCATTATTTATTACTTTTTGTGTTTCTGTTATTTCTTTCCATCTAAAAGGACTATCAGTTAATAAGAATGATCCCGTTACTTGGGAAATCAGCAATGACATCTCAAAATTTGGTGACATGTTTAATGTGGTAAGTTGCCCGCCGTTTTGATAAACATTGTCTTGTAGTAGGGTGTAAGGGCTAGATAATTTTTCTTTGTTAAGAAACTTAATTACTTGTTCAGCTTCTTCTGTTTGAATTCCTGGTATAGCTCTACTCAACATTTCCTTTTGCTGATCAACTGATAACATTGATAGTGTCCTATTAAAATCATCTTTTTGTAATTCTAAAAAAGTCTCTTTTTCTTCACCTTCTAAAAAAGTTTTCTTTTCATCATTTTCTGCACGGTAACTTTCAAAACGATTTTGTACTAAGTTAAACATTTGCTGTTGCATGTGACTATCAAAGCAACAAGGATCTGGAATAAAGTTAATATATCCAGCTCTGATGAATGGTTCTAAACAAAAAAGCAAAAAGATATTTTTCAGAGTTTGCAATTTGTATTGGTTAGGATTTTGCACCGGATTAAATTCTGGCTTTATGTTGTGGTGATTAACAAAGGGACTTTGGATTAATATTTCGTCGAAATATATTACCGAACTTAATGCAAATCTTGAAATAACTCGTGGATCGACAATGCCTGTATATAAAGCTCTTAGAGTATTGTCTGGTTTTGGTAACAAACTAAAAATATCAGTTTCTTTGGGCCAAAGAAAACCATAAAGTTCATGGATTTTCTTAACATGATCGTCATTAAAATTCTTTTTTACATCATCCCAAGTTTTCCCTGGTGACATCTCTAAAATATTTGATATTCCTTGGCAGAAGGCTAGATTTCTTTCACGAATGCTTAACACTTTACTGGATGGTCGCGTAGATGGATCTCTATCTTTGCAACATTTTTTATATTTTTTGCCATTACCACAAATACATGGGTCATTTGGCTTAGGTTTATCTTTTCGTTCTGGTTTATTTAGAAAATAATTTTCTGGAGTTGTTCTTCCAAAGGCATCTTGATAAGAGGATTTTCCATTATCGTAGCCAACATATATTTCACCGCCAAAGCGCCATAATTCATTGCTTGGAGGCTGTAAAACAGTTTTTAAGTTTTTCCATTCCGTATCAATTATTATTTCTGGAAATAATTCCTCTTTTTTTGAAGCAGCTATGTATCTCCTGGCTCGAGATTTAATAATGAAATTAATCTTTCTTACATCTTCTTCATTTAGAAAACGCTTTTTAATGAAAGCATCTGTTCTTACTAAACTATTAGCAAAATTGCGGGCATTGGTTCTTTTTTC
This sequence comes from Pseudomonadota bacterium, assembly GCA_009925685.1. Taxonomy (GTDB): domain Bacteria; phylum Pseudomonadota; class Alphaproteobacteria; order Rickettsiales; family UBA1997; genus CAILUF01. The sequence continues at coordinate 1,036 of RFYG01000117.1, read as the reverse complement.
AGTTGGATCATTTATATCTGGATTTTTTGCATATTCATAGTTTGTCAAAACTAAGCAATGATCCATATCTAAAGGAAAGATAGTTTGAGAGGCTTTTAGCGCAATAGAGGGATCATCTGGATAATTACATTTTTGATGGTTAGGGGGGCATGCAAAATTGTAAATTGTTACAGGGTGATCAGATAAAATAAATTTTATGTTAGAGTTTTTAGCGGATACAATTTCACGAACTCCTTCAGTCCATATTGTGCAATGCCTTTGGCGTATAGCTTGCATTTCAAACATTAACTCATTCTGGTTAAGATTTGAGTAATGTTTTTTTATCCAATCTAGGCCTTTAGGAGTTCTAATTTTTTGAGCATCAATGTAGGAAAAAAGATTAGTAAAGTTTTGATGCCATCTAGAAACATCGTTTGTGATAAAAGCTTCCACAGCTTCCTTACCAGAGTCATCTATTTTACCGAATAACTTTCGTTCTATTTCATCAATAACTAATGGCCCAAAAAATGTTGAGTACAAATCTTCTTGAAAAAAGCATTTAGAGATAGGGTTTGTATGGTAATTATTGTGCGTTTTTATCTCTCCATTTGGCAAAATAATATCACTTCCATCAGGTCGTTTTATCACGTCAGGACTTAAATCAAGATAATGTAAATTTATCTCTCCATCGCTAATGAATCCTTTTTGATGCCACCGGGAAACGTAATGATTATTTCTTGCTACCATGTTATACATAAGTTGTTTCAGATGTCCTATATAGTAGCGAATAAAGACCAAATTTACAACTTTTGAGAATCAGTTCGAAATGCAAAACTGCCTAGCGTAAAAAAGTTTCGAACTCGGTCTACTTTCAACTGGTATTTAACCAACCCCCACTTGGGGAGTAATAAAATCAGGAGTTGGTTAGTTCGAAAAATGACTTGGTAGTGCGGTTGAAAAAAATCTGATAAAAAAAATTTGCGTAAAATTTTTTATTTCTCGCTGATGAGGGAATTTTTTTTCCAAATCTCCATCACTACTTATCATTAAGAAAGTC
>RFYG01000116.1 GCA_009925685.1 Pseudomonadota bacterium | reverse complement strand
ATTCTCGAATGATTGAATTTCATTTTTATTAAAACCTCCGTCATTTTTAATATTTTTAACAAAATCATTTCTTTCTTCGGGTTTGTCTATTTTTTCTATAGCCTTTTTGATATCTCCAGCGCTCATTTTTGGATCAACTTCTTTGGATTTATTATCTAATGAATATATTGGGTTTCTTATATCATCAATGGCACGAGCAATTCCTTGAAAGATATTATCATTATTTTTTAGATTTGATCTAATGGCATTAAGTATTTTTGATCCATCATTTTTTTGGTCTTTCATCAATGATTTAATTTGTTCATCATTTTTTCCAGCTTTTTTAGCTTCATTTTTCATGGCCTCAGCTTTTATTTCTTGAAGCTTCTTTTTTTGCTCTTGAGGATCTTTAATATTTTTGAATTCTTGAGCGTTATTTATTTTATAATCTTTAACAGCTTTATCTCCAGCGCTTACCATTTTATTGGCAAGTCTCTTGTTATTAACATTAGCTCTTTTCCTCATCAACCTTTCATTTTTAGCAAGTTGACCAGAATTAAATAGACTTTGATCCAATTTTTGAACCGCTTTTTGAGCACCAGATTTTTCATATATTTTATTTATTTTACTAGCGGTCTCTTTAAGCATTCCATTCATTGAATCTTTAATTCCATTGCCCAACGAAGAAGCATCAATACCTCCCGCAAGAGTTGAAGCTAAATCTGTAATAGAATTAATAAATGATTTCATGATTAGAGTTAAAGACCATATTGATAATATAGGTGTGAGTGATGGATTAGTGTTATTGTTATCACCACTGTAATTAATATTTTGTATATCACTTAAAAATGAAGGCGCATCTTGAACTGTCCAAAATCTCAAGAGGGGAATAGATCCTGTAAAAGTATCAATTTTCCAGACCGTATCCCAACACACTCTGTATGACAAGGCCAATTTTACAAAATTATAAATTAATACATTAAATAAGGTGAGGGTGAAAATTAAGAATATTTGTTGTAGCGCAAAACCAATTATAGCGTTAATCCAATTGTCAAAAAAAGAGCGGGTTTGTTTGAATAAAATAAAAATAAAAAATATTGGCCCAACCATAAACAAAATTGAAGTGAAAACTTGGGCCGTTAGATATATCAAAACAGCATTTGAAATGGCATAAATATAATTAAAAATGCTATGATAGATTATAAATAAATAGATGATTCCAAAGAGTTTATAAAATAATAAAGCACCGATTTTCTTATGAATTGCATCATTAGAAATAAATAAATTAATTATGTTATCAGCACTACTAAACAATGGGGATTTATCAATAAAAACACCGTTTTTAATTGAATTTTCAATTGATCCAGAATCATCAAATATGGAGGCCATGGTAAAAGTTAAGAAATCAGCACCATTCTTAAAACCATCAACAAAAAATTTTTCAAACCAAATCCAACCAAAATCAGGATTAGTAAACAAATAAATTATACCAATTTTTATTACTCTATCAATTATCTCGGATTGCTTTAACTCACTTACTCCAATCAAATAACCAAATCCATAAAAGGTGAACATAAGAACTATCGAGAGATTTAAAATTCTTTTATAGTTGGTGTCGTTAGCGATTTTGTTGTATAATCTTTTGACTAAGTTTTCTTGTTTAATTTTTTGAGTAGCATAGCTGTATATGTATCGAACCAAGAGTTTTGGTTCTTCAGAAAAGGTTTTGTCAATATTTGTAGCTGTTCCGAAATTTTCAAATGAGACCGGAAATTTACATTGCGTTTTTAGGTCACAATTTTGTCGAACATATTCTTGGACAATTCTTGGATCAGAGTATTTAAAATTTTTATCTAAATATACAGAATTTGCGACTATTTGATTTTGTTTACCGAATCCGGCAAAAGCAATATAACTTATAATGCAATTATCTCTCGAACATTTATCTGCATCAACTTTAGATAAATCAATTTCAAATAATCCACTTGCGGATGAAATAAATTGATGATTAATAATTTTGTTATCTAGAAGTTTATATTCATTTATTATTGTATCGTTTATGAAACCGTTTTCATTAAGATAATCGGGAGCGGTGTTATTAAAAAAATTATTAACATTTCTAGTTAAAATTTCATTTTGAATAGTTTGGTTTTTCTGATAGTTAATATCTTTATTAATATCAAAACCATCAATTTGCCCTAAAACTGGTGATATAATTGAATTTATAAATCTGGAGGCATTTTCATCACTTCTCTTTTTTGTTCTTATAACAACATCATATTTACCAGAATTATTATCATATCTATCAACACAAAGAAACTTTTTTTTACATGAATTATTATTTTTTCCTAAATCATTTTTTTCTGATTCCGAACAAAAACTTGTCTCTTTCCCATCCCAATTAGGATTAATAGCTTTAACTCCATCACATGGAGTTGAAGAGCAACTAGAGCTCGGGTTGCTCTTTAGGCAATTAAGAGTCTCTTTATCATCAATAATTTTAAAAGATAACCTATAATAATTATTAAAAGATAAATCATTTGTTGAATTTCCTGCGTTTCTAAAACACATAAAATCAGCGCCAATATAAGAAGCGTTGGTAGACTTTGGGTCTATTGAGCATTCACTTAATGAAGATTTAAAATCATCATTACCAACTCTATTTGAAGTAGTTCTGTATAAATAACCATTTAAGTCAAAATTATAATTATTCAGTCCACTATATTTAGCATCATACGATATCAAACCCAGACGTGTATTGGGTGATGAGATAGTGTTAATTATATCTTCTTCAGTTATTGAAGTCCCATCTTGATTTGTTAAACTTGAACAATAATCATTTCCTTCAACCATACATAATTGAATTGTTAGATTTTGTCCATTTGATTTACTTGCAGAAGATTCAAGAGTAATATTTAAATCTGCAGAAGTGATTTTATCGTTAGCTGTTGAGGTGAAATCAAAATCACCATCATAATCGCTGTTTAAGATTATATATTTTATATATCCAGAGTTAGGCATAAAAACTGGAGTTTTTAGACGAAATATCGAATATTCAGTTACGCTAGATTTATCTACAAACTCAAGAGGATAAAGATTTCCATAACTACCATTGAAACTTCCAAGTTTTTTAAGATTTT
>RFYG01000115.1 GCA_009925685.1 Pseudomonadota bacterium | reverse complement strand
ATTTACTTCAACACTTTACTTACGACGCCGGCACCAACTGTTCTTCCGCCTTCACGAATAGCGAAGCGAAGACCTTCCTCCATGGCAATTGGGCAGATGAGTTGAACTGTTAGTCTAACATTATCTCCCGGCATAACCATTTCTACTCCAGCTGGAAGTGATACTGAACCAGTAACATCTGTTGTTCTGAAGTAAAATTGTGGACGATAGTTTTTAAAGAATGGAGTGTGACGACCACCTTCATCTTTACTCAAGATATAAACTTCAGCTTCAAAGTCAGTGTGAGGAGTTATAGTACCAGTTTTACATAGTACTTGACCTCTCTCGACATCTTCTTTTTTAGTGCCACGAAGAAGGATTCCGGCATTATCACCAGCGCGACCTTCATCAAGAAGTTTTCTAAACATTTCGATACCGGTACAAGTGGTTTTTTGGGTTGGTTTTAATCCAACGATTTCGATTTCTTCGTTAACTTTAATGATACCTCTTTCGATTCTACCCGTAACTACCGTTCCACGACCAGAAATTGAGAATACATCTTCAATTGGCATTAAGAATGGTTGATCGACTGGTCTTTTTGGCTCTGGGATATAAGAATCAACAGCATCCATTAGGGCTTGGATAGATGGCTCGCCAAGTTCTGAAGAATCTCCTTCTAAGCCTTTTAGAGCTGAACCTTTGATAATTGGAATGGTGTCGCCTGGGAAATCATATTTGGAAAGTAATTCTCTAACTTCCATTTCAACTAGGTCAAGAAGCTCTTTATCTTCGACCATATCGACTTTGTTTAAGAAAACTACGATAGCTGGAACACCTACTTGTTTAGCAAGAAGAATGTGTTCACGAGTTTGTGGCATTGGACCATCGGCAGCAGAAACAACAAGAATAGCACCGTCCATTTGAGCGGCACCAGTGATCATGTTTTTGACATAGTCAGCGTGTCCAGGGCAATCTACGTGGGCATAGTGACGAGCAGAAGTTTCATACTCAACGTGAGCTGTGTTAATTGTAATACCTCTTTCTTTTTCTTCGGGAGCGGCATCAATTTGATCGTAGGCTTTTTTTTCGGCTAGACCTTTTTTGGATAGATAAGTTGTAATGGCAGCTGTTAAAGTTGTTTTACCGTGGTCAACGTGACCAATGGTTCCGATATTAACGTGCGGTTTATTGCGTTGAAATGTTTGTTTGGACATAGTTTTGTTTTGAATTTAGATTTTAAAAAAGAAAGATTAATAACTTTGATTGAACATCTAAAAAACAGCGCAATGCTAGAATATGACGACTCAAAGACAGGTATCTTAGAACTGTTTTAGATTTTATGCGGTTCAATTTATGGCCCCGATAAATAAAATGCAAATAGATATTAAATTTTATAAAAAATAATTTTTTACGATTGACAAAGAGTTTTAAAAAAATGTAATTTGTTTCAAACTACTCGTTGCACATCCAACAAATTTAATTCTTCAAACATGAAAGTATTTTACGATAAAGATGCTGATTTAGGCATTATTAAAAACAAAAAAGTTGCCATAATTGGCTATGGCTCACAAGCTCACGCCCACGCCCAAAATCTTAGAGATAGCGGTGTCAAGGAAATTAAAATAGCTCTTAAAGAAAACTCCCCATCAATTTCCAAAGCCCGAAGCGCTAGTTTTGATGTTATCAGTAACCTAGAAGCTGCAAAGTGGGCAGATCTAATAATGGTTCTAACACCAGATGAACTTCAGGCTGAAATTTACGCTAAAGATCTTCATGAACACATGAAAAATGGTGCCAGTTTGGCTTTTGCTCATGGATTAAATATTCACTTCAAATTAATTAACCCAAGACAAGATTTAAATGTATTTATGATTGCTCCGAAAGGCCCAGGCCACACAGTCCGCGGGGAATATGTAAAAGGTGGTGGCGTTCCATGCTTAGTTGCCGTAGCTCAGAATCCTTCTGGTAAGGCACTAGAAATAGCCCTATCCTATGCCTCCGCAGTTGGAGGTGGTCGCTCAGGGATCATCGAAACAACTTTTAAAGAAGAATGCGAAACCGATTTATTTGGCGAACAGGCTGTTTTATGTGGCGGAGTTACCGCCCTTATTCAAGCGGGCTTTGAAACTCTTACCGAAGCGGGTTACGCTCCAGAAATGGCCTATTTTGAATGTTTACACGAAATGAAATTAATTGTTGATTTACTCTATGAAGGCGGAATAGCTAATATGCGATACTCAATTTCCAATACTGCCGAATATGGAGATTTAACTCGTGGACCACGGGTTGTAAATCATCAAACCAAAGCTGAAATGAAAAAAATTCTCCAAGAAATTCAGTCTGGTAAGTTTGTTGAAGAATTTATGAACGAAAACAAAACCGGCAAAAAAAATTTTGATAATTTGCGCTCTCAAGGTAAGTCGCACCCAATCGAAGCTACTGGCGATAAACTTCGTGCCATGATGCCGTGGATCGCCAAAAACAAGCTAGTTGATAGAAATAAAAATTAAATTTAATTAAAAAACCCTTGTTAGGTCTCGTGGCTTAACGAGGGTTTTTTATATCAAAATCAATTTCGTAAAAAACAAAATTTGTATCCGCACTTTCAATTTTATTTTTACTAATTTTAGCAAGTTTTTGCTCGAACTCTTCAAGCTCATTTCCTTTCAGTTTTTCATTTTTAAGTAATTTTATTTTTAAGGTATTCATAAAAATATCTCTCTGAACCCAAACTCCAATAAAACCTTGGTTTTTGATTTCATCGATAAAATTATCAAATTCTAATTTGAAAACATTTTCTTGCCATTGATGAGATTTTCGATTTTTTGGAACCGGATAAGAAAATCTTAAATTGTCAGAAAATATGTAACCAATTGAGGATAAATAATTATCGTATGGTGATTCGGGAAATCCATTTACCGGAGTTACAAATATCAGTGAACCTTTAGGCAAAGAACATCAGCCACTTATATAAATCGCGTGTTCCTTGGTCTCCCATTACGACAGCAAGAGTCTTCTTATCTGCGCTCTTATCATTTTCTAGATCTCGCAGATTATTGAGAACCAAAATGGCGCAAGCCAGAGCGCCCATCGCGAAGGATGCAAGTAGAACTTCGCGGGAGACAGATTCAGTTTGTACATAATAAGTTCCAACCGTTGCAACAATCCCGAAGAAGATAAAGACTGAAACTTCACCGAGCGCTTGGTAGCCATAAGGTTTAGGGCCGCCGGTATATGTCCACGCTGCGAGGATGCAGATCGCACCAAGAATGATAAGTAACCATGAAGTGCGT
>RFYG01000114.1 GCA_009925685.1 Pseudomonadota bacterium | reverse complement strand
TCTTGATTATTAAATTCAAATAAAAATTGTGGAAACAAAAATATCGAGGTTGGCAAAGCCTTCCAAATCAAGATTGATTCGAGTTGGAAGAAATTCTAAACAAGCCTGAAAAATATTCATTCGATTTTCTCTAATCAACATTTTGTTAAGTTTGTCGCGAAGGGCATGAAGGTGCAATACATCTGAAGCTGCGTATTCAATTTGCTTTTCAGAAATATCAAAATTCCCCCAATCTGAGCTTTGTTGTTTTTTTGATATTTCGATCCCGAGAAGCTCTTCGCAAATTGACTTTAAGCCATGAGAATCAGTGTATGTGCGCGTAAGTTTTGAGGCAATTTTTGTGCAATAAATATTTTCTATTTCAACACCCAAATAATGTTTAATTGTTGCCATATCAAAGCGAGCAAAATGAAAGATTTTTTGAATCGCTGAATCGTTTAGAAGTTTTTTAAGATTTGGAGCATTATATTGATTTTTTTCAAACTGGATTATGTGGGCGTTGCCATCACCATTAGAGATTTGAATGAGGCATAGGCGATCTCGAACAATATTTAGACCCATCGTTTCGGTGTCGATTGCAATAGAATCTTTAAAAGTAAGAGTTTCTGGGATATCATTTTTGTAAAAATAATTTGTCATAATAAAAATTTATTGAGTAAATCTAATCCAAAAATCTTCGGATAATTTTGGTAAAACGGAATTGATTTCTTGCATTTCTGTCATAGAGCCATTGCAATGCAAAACTAAATCACAACCAGCATTAAGAACTTGTTGAGTTTTTATTGTAAAGCTACTGGCGAGAGCTTTCATCGATAAATCATCGCTCATTAAAATATTTTTAAAACCTATTTGATTACGAATTAAATTAATGGCATTTTTTGAAATTGTTGCGCAATTATTTTTATCAATTGATTGATATAAAATGTGCGCCGTCATGGCGAATTTTTGATTTGAGAGTTTTTTAAATGGAATAAAGTCGGATTGATTTAAATCTTCAACCGAAGTATCAACAACCGGTAATTCAAGGTGACTATCGCATGAACCACGACCATGGCCCGGAATATGTTTTATGACTGGAAAAACGCCTTTACTTAGTAGTCCGTCGCAAACTTGTTGACCCAAATCCGAAACCTGCCAAGGGTTATCTCCGAATGCTCTATCACCAATTACCTCATGAGTTTTTGATGTTAATATATCAAGAACGGGGGCGCAATTAACATTTATACCGACCTCAACCAAATCATTGGCAATTTGTTGGTAATTATTGAATAACTCAAGGCGCGCCTGTTTTTGATCGATGCTGTATAGATCAGAAAAATATTTGCCCGTAGGATAAGGATTCCATTCTGGTGGTTTAAGGCGAGAGACTCTTCCACCTTCTTGGTCGATTAAGATTAAAATTTCACCATCCATCAATTCGCGCAAGGAGTCAGTAAGCTTTTTAAGTTGTGATTTGTTGACAATGTTGCGCGCAAATAAAATAAACCCAAGACAAGAATTTTTAGAAAAAAATTTTTTTTCTTCGTCGTTTAGTTCAATAGAATTGATACCGTAGATAGCGGGTTTAAAAAGTTTTTTATTTTGAGAAATTCGTTGAAGAAGGTCGGAAGACATTAGTTGCAAAAATTTTGAAAAGATAAAATAAAAATATAATTGGGTGCATCTATTTTAATTTTTTTAAAGAGCACCTTTGGTTGAATTTATGGCGTTTTTTTTGCGATCATCGATGGTTGATGCAATTCTTAATGAACGAGCGAAGGCTTTAAAGCAAGATTCAATAATATGGTGGTTGTTGGTTCCATACAAATTTTCAACATGAAGATTGCAAGCTAATGATTGCGAAATGGCATAAAAAAATTCTCGGAATAGCTCACAATCCATATCGCCAACTTTATCGCGTTTAAAATTTACATTAAAAATAGGATAAGCGCGCCCAGATAAATCGATAATACATCTGCTTAAAGTTTCATCCATCGGAACATAAGAATGTCCAAAACGAGTGATACCTTTTTTATCGCCCAAAGCTTTTTTAATAGCTTCGCCGATTGCTATTCCGCAGTCTTCAACTGTGTGGTGAAAATCAATGTGCAAATCGCCAATAGCGTTAATTTTTAAATCAATCAGACTATGGTGAGAAAGTTGTTCAAGCATATGATTAAAAAAACCAATACCAGTGGAGACTGAATATGAACCATTTCCATCAAGATTAACTTCAACCTGAATATTTGTTTCTTTGGTAGTTCTTTCAATTTTGGCTGAACGCGTCATGAGATGTATAGTTAATTTTTAAGATTGTGAGCGACAAAATCCCAATTAACTAGGTGATTCAAGAATGTGTCGATATAGTTTGGACGAGCATTTTGAAAATCTAAATAATAAGCATGCTCCCAAACATCCATTGTCATTAATGGTTTGGCACTAGTAGTTAGGGGAGTTTCGGCATTTCCAGTTTTGACAACTTTTAGTTTTCCAGAATCGAGGACAAGCCAGACAAGCCATGCCCAGCCTGAACCGAATTGGGTAGCTCCGGCATTTTTAAATTCACTTACAAAGTTTTCAAACGAGCCAAAATCTTGTTCAATTTTTTGCAAAACTTCTCCACTTGGTTTGCCACCGCCATTTGGTTTCATTGAATGCCAATAAAAAGTGTGGTTCCATACTTGGGCAGAGTTGTTGAATATGCCAGCTTTGGATTTATCTTGAGCTGAGATTTTGATGATTTCTTCAAGCGATTTATTTGCTAATTCAGTTCCAGCGATCAAATTATTTAAATTGGTAATATAAGCTTGATGGTGTTTTCCGTAGTGATAATTGATGGTGTTTTCAGAGATATATGGGGCAAGAGCATTTTTGGCGTAGGGTAAAGTTGGTAATTCAAATGGCATTTTAGTTCCTCCAAAATTTTGGTTGGTTAATAAATTATTGTTAAAATTTTTGTTGCTTCCAAGGTCTTTAAATTTACAAGCGCTTAAAATAAAAATCGGCGATAAAGTTAAAGATAAACTTAAAGCTTTGATGAATTTTCTTTTTGACATTTTCATAAAATGGAAGCAAAACAATGGTTTAAGATCAATAAGAAGACCGCAATAATTGATGCCATCGAACGATCAATTAAAATGAATGACTTCAAATCATTGGGTGATGTTTATTCAAAAATTATCATGAACGCCTTCCACAAAAAACCACTTGAAGAAACACTTGTACTTTTACACGATGAGTTCAATCGGTTATGTAACAATACAGTATCCGCGAAAGACCTGACAATTTCAAAAAGTATCGGTGAAATAAAAGACTATAAAA
>RFYG01000113.1 GCA_009925685.1 Pseudomonadota bacterium | reverse complement strand
ATCCCCGACCATTTAATAAAGCAGGGTTTTTACCCTGCTTTTTTTTTGCGAAATCACCATTTGTATCCCTGCTTATTCCAATAATCAGCATTACATTCGCCTTCAAAATTAGAATTACAGCCAGATAAATTATTGATATAAGAGAACAAGAAAAGCTTATAATTTCTAGATTGCCGATTGAAGCTGAAAATTCATTTTCACTATTAGCGCTAAACATCATTAAACCCAAAATTATTAAAACAACAGAATAAACTAAAGCAAAAAAACCATTTTCAATAAATAAGTCTGATAGAAAATATAAACCGTAAAGAAAAATTATGGGGATTAAAAAATTAACTAGTCCTTTAATTAGCTCATCATTCTTCATAAAAATTTGTGTATTTATAATGAAAAAACCCCGACACTCACATTTGAATGTCGGGGTAATATTATCAAGTAAAAGTTATATAGATTACGAGCTCACATCAACACGGAAAGAAAGAATGCAATTCTTTTTGGAACCATCTGCAACATAATATAGAGACGAAGTTGAGGCTCTACATCCTCCTGCTGCACCAGCGGTTGACTTATCCCATCCTTTAACATTTCCACTATCAGCTTTACCGTCATCAATTTTAGAATCTATTGATAGAGCATCCCCAGGAGAGACTATCCCAGAAGCTCCTCTGTTAGCAAGAGTACTGTCATCTATAAGTTTAGTTTTAGCAAGTGTAGTTCCGGTAAGAACAACTACGTTGTGTAGCGAACTATCAATTGTAAGATAATCAAAAGCCCAACCTGCGCCTTTTATTTTTGAACCAGGTATATTAGTAACTGGAACAAGTACTGGAACAGTAGAAGCGGCAGTCTGAGTGGTAGTTAGAGTTAGAGCTAAATCAATCGCACCAATATCTTTTAAATCATTCCATGCATCAATCCCCTCTGAACAATTCGCTGGTGATGTGATTAGGTATTCAATTGTATTATCTCTATCTCCGTTGCATGTGGAAGAAGTTCCAACGTTTATGTCTGTATCGCCAGGATATCTATCATATTGAGTAAAGAATGAGTTAACAGCAACGGCATATCCGCGTGCTTCACCCATAATTGAACGCAACTCTGAGCTTTTGATTAAGCTCGCACCACCAGTAATACCAGCTATTAATAAACCAATAATGATTAATACTATCGACAATTCAATTAGAGAGAAAGCCGATTTTTTTGAAGAAAAAGTTTTTTTCATAATTTATATTCAAAGAGTTAAGTTTTAATGAAACAAAGATTTGGTTTGTTTACTTCTGCAACGTAATATTGAAAAGAATTTGTAACTTGTCAAATTATTTTTACAAAAGATTTTTTGATGTTTCTTTTTTAGACAAGCAAGTCAATTAGAGATATTTGATTTCTAGTATTTCATAATTAACTATACCCCCCGGAGTCTTGATTTCAAGCTCATCTCCAACTTCTTTTCCAATTAACCCTCTAGCAACTGGTGAATTAATCGAAATTAATAATTCATCAATATTTGCTTCAAATTCACTAACAATTTTGTAGGTTATTTTTTGTGAATTATCTAAATTTTCAAGAGTCACAGTTGCACCGAATTTAATTTTATCACTTACAATTTTTGAAATATCAACAACCTCGGCGCGCAATGATTTATCTTCTAGGTCAGCAATCTGGGCTTCGATAAATCCCTGTCTTTCCTTGGCTGAGTGATATTCGGCATTTTCACGTAAATCACCAAGCTCACGCGCAGTTGCAATTTGCTTTATGATAATTGGCCTTTCTTGATTTTTTAGCTTATCCAATTGAGCTTTTAGTTTTTGATATCCGGTAGATGTAATTTGAAATTTTTCCATAAAATTAGTATTTATATTCGTTGGTTTTAAAGGGTCCAAAAGAAGTAACGCCGATATATTTGGCTTGTTTTTCGGTTAGCTTAGTTAGTTTTGCACCCAATTTATCGAGGTGAAGAGTGGCGACTTTTTCATCTAATTCCTTGGGGAGAATGTAAACTTTATTTTCGTATTTTTGATGATTTTGCCACAATTCAATTTGTGCCATCACTTGATTAGTAAAGCTTGCAGACATAACAAAGGCCGAATGTCCAGTTGCACATCCAAGATTTAATAACCTTCCTTCTGCCAATAAAATAATTCGCTTTCCGTCGGGAAAGGTAATTTGATCAACCTGGGGTTTTATGTTTTTCCACTTTAAATTTCTAAGCGCTTCAACTTGTATCTCATTATCAAAATGCCCAATATTTCCAACAATCGCACAATCCTTCATAGCGCGCATATGCTCAATAGTAATAATATCAACGTTGCCGGTTGTGGTAACGAATATATCAGCCTTATCCACCACATCTTCGATTGGTAAAACCTGATAACCATTCATACAAGCCTGTAAAGCGCATATTGGATCGATTTCTGTCACAACCACCCTCGCCCCTTGAGCTTTAAAAGCTTCGGCACAACCTTTACCAACATTACCATATCCACAAACTACCGCCATTTTGCCGGCAATCATTACATCTGTAGCGCGCTTGATGCCATCAATAACGCTTTCTTTGCAACCGTAAAGATTGTCGAATTTCGATTTGGTAACCGAATCATTAACATTGATAGCTGGGACTTTGAGCATGCCGTCTTTTTGCATTTGATAAAGTCTAGCTACTCCCGTAGTAGTCTCCTCAGAAACGCCTTTTATGTTTTTAAGAATTTCAGAATATTCCTCATGGATCATTTTTGTTAAGTCACCGCCATCATCTAAAATCATGTTCGGAACCCAATTTTTGTCGCCGACAATCGTTTGACGGATACACCAATCATATTCTTCTTCAGTTTCACCTTTCCAAGCAAACACCGGAATTCCAGCTTGAGCAATTGCGGAGGCGGCCTGATCTACAGTTGAAAAAATATTGCACGAACTCCAGCGCACTTCAGCACCAAGATGCACAAGCGTTTCTATTAAAACCGCAGTTTCGATAGTCATGTGAAGACATCCAACAATTTTTGCGCCCTTCAGTGGCTTGCTATCGCCGTATTCTTTGCGAAGCGACATTAATCCCGGCATTTCATTTTCGGCAAGCGTAATTTCATTTCTTCCCCAAGAAGCCAAGTTAATATCTTTAACTTTAAAATCATTTTTAATCATAACTTAGTAATTAATTGGTTGGATAATCATCATCCACAATAACGGAAAAACAAATACATATCCGATCGATATGATATTTTTCTTGCCGATAATTTTTAAAATTGTGAATAGCGACAAGATAAACATTATTTCAAAAAAATAAAACAAGAATGATTGATAATCTAGGGCTATTGAGGCAATTAAAATAAATT
>RFYG01000112.1 GCA_009925685.1 Pseudomonadota bacterium | reverse complement strand
ATTTTTTCAATTTTTAATTGAGCTTCACTAGATGGTAAAGATAAGGGTAAGCGAATTTCAGATTGGCATAATCCCATTAAGCTAGCACCATATTTTACTGGGATTGGATTGGTTTCGCAAAACATTGTTGAATGAAATTCGGTTAGTTTATCTTGGATATTTAAAGCTTGTTTGTAGTCACCATTAGCTGTGGATTTTTGTAAATCGCTTACCATTTTTGGTAATAAATTTGATGAAACTGAAATTATTCCATTACCACCCATTGCATTGAATCCAACTGCTGTTGCGTCTTCACCCGATAAATATAAAAAATCTTTTTTTATTAAGAGTCGAAGAGATGCCACTCTAGCCAAGTCTCCCGTGGCATCTTTGATGCCAATTACATTTTCTAATTCCGCTATTCGTGCCAAATTTTGATCGGAAATATTTATGACTGAGCGACCCGGAATATTATATATGATTAATGGAATTCCGCATTTATTAAGTTCTTTAAAATGTTGATAAATGCCATCTGGTGTTGGTTTGTTATAATAGGGGGTAACAATTAAACAAGAATCCACACCAATTTTTTTGGCATGATTGGTCATTGAAACTGCTTCGGATGTTGAATTTGAGCCAGTTCCAGCCATCACTTTAACTTTTTTATTGGCAATTTGAACCGCCATTTCAACTAATCGATTATGCTCATCATGTGATAAAGTTGGAGACTCGCCGGTCGTTCCGCAGGGAACAATTCCATCAATACCATTTTCGATTTGAAATTTGATTATTTTTTCAAAAGCTTTTTCATCAAGTTTGTTGTTTTTGAAAGGAGTAATTAAGGCGGTATAAGTGTTTGTGTTCATGGAATGGGGATTGAAAATTTAAATTGATTTTAAATCATAAATTTCTATCTTTTATAAATCAATAATTCGATTAAAACACCATTTTCAATATATAAAACCCATTCAATCAAGTTTAACAAATAACCAAAATGGAAAATTCTCTTATCAACTTTGCTGAGCCAAATTTTGTTTCCGCTCAATATCTTCCTGTTTTGATTTTTTTGATAGTGGCTATTGGCCTGTCTGTAGTGATTATTTTAATTCCCTTTATTATCAATAAAATGCGTCCAGACCCTCAAAAAAATTCCCCGTATGAATGCGGTTTTGAAGGTGAAGGGCCTGTTCGAAATGAATTTAAAGTTCAGTTTTATTTGGTAGCTATTTTATTTATAATTTTTGATTTAGAGGTGGCTTTTCTATTCCCATGGGCTGTAGCTCTTAAAGAAATCGGGCTTGTTGGTTTTTGGTCAATGATTATTTTTCTGACAATATTAACCCTTGGATTCGTTTATGAATGGAAGCGAGGCGCCCTTGAATGGAAATAAAAGTGGAAATAAATCCAGAAGTAATGGTGGCAATAATTTCTTAAAATTTTTTTAAAATTTCAAATCATCAATTAATTTTTTTATGAATAACCTAAGCCCTCTTAACCAAGATTTACTTCTTAATCAACTCACTGAAGAAGTAAAAAATCAGGGTTTTGTAACTGCTAAGCTAGATGACCTTATCAATTGGGCCCGCAGTGGCTCACTTTGGCCGATGACTTTTGGTTTAGCATGCTGTGCGGTTGAAATGATGCAAACTGCCGCAAGTCGATATGATCTTGATCGATACGGAATGATATTTCGTCCTTCTCCGCGTCAATCCGATGTTATGATTGTTGCTGGTACACTCACCAATAAAATGGCTCCAGCTTTACGTAAGGTATATGATCAGATGGCTGAGCCTAGATATGTTGTTTCAATGGGAAGTTGCGCCAATGGTGGCGGTTATTACCATTATTCATATTCTGTGGTTAGGGGGTGCGATAGAATTGTGCCGGTTGATGTTTATGTCCCCGGTTGCCCGCCAACAGCTGAAGCATTGCTTTATGGATTGATGGTTTTGCAAAGAAAAATTCAAAGGTCAAAAAATTTTAAAAGGTAATTTATGTTCCAAGATTTAAAACTTCAGGCTGAATATATAAAAGAAAATTTTAACAATGTTCAAATTGTCGACCCAATTGTGGGTGATAACTTAATTATATATACTTCGCCTTCACAATTGATTGATTTTTTAAAATTTCTTCGCGATGACCAAAATCTTTCTTTTAAAACTTTGCTCGATGTTTTTGGAGCTGATATGCTCGGCCTTAGGAATCCAAGGTTTGAAGTAGTTTATAACTTATTGAGCTATAAGTTAAATAATAGAATAACAGTTAAAGTTGCAATCGAAGATCGTGATGAAGTTCCTTCGGCGGTTTCAGTTTTTAGTTCTGCCGGATGGTTTGAGCGGGAGGCTTTCGACATGTATGGTATAAAATTTTCTAACCATCCCGATCTTCGGAGAATTCTTACCGACTATGATTTTGAAGGCTACCCATTGCGCAAAGATTTTCCTCTCACCGGATACAAAGAAGTTAGATATGATGAAAACCTCAAGAAGGTTGTTTATGAAGATGTCAAGCTTATGCAAGAATTTAGAAATTTTGATTTTGAAATGCCTTGGGAAGGTGTAAAAAAAGTTGTTCAAAAAAATGACATAAAGTAGTTTTTGATTAAAATTTATTCTTTGTATTCATATTTTCATTTAACAAAAAATTTAAATTAAACCTATATAAAAATGAATATTTTACAAAAATTCACAAAGTCATTTTTAGATGCAAGTCAAGGTCAAGAATCCTTCGGTTTTGTTATGTGGTTTTGGGGTGGTTTTTTTTATCTTTTAGGTTTTTTTATTTTTGATGATATTGACAAAAAATTAAAAAATTCTTTTTTTCTAACTCCGGTTTTGATCCTTCTGGCTTCATACTTTGTCTGGCACATTTACGTTGCTATAAAATGCGCTCCAAAAAATCCAAAACTCTCCAAAGAAGAACAAAAAATTGTAGAACTAAAAAAGCCAAGTCTCGCTAATTCGCTTTTGCGCAAATTATTCTTGCAAGAACCCGTCAATAAAATTAATCCACGCAACTTAATCATCATCTTGGATTTATATTTCTTCTTACACTTCATGTCATTGATTTAATGTCAAAAATTGTAATTTTTTTTTCGGTGCTAATGTTTCTTTCTGCGCCAAGTTATTCACAGTCATCTAAAGAAAATTTTCAAAATCAGGTTCCCAAAATTTATAATTGGAAAGTAATTAGAGTCGTCGATGGCGATACTCTTGAGATTGCCAATGATTTTTTGCCACAAGAATTAAAATTATTTATTAGAATTAAGGGAATTGATACGCCAGAAAAAGAGGCGCGGGCTCAATGTAAAAAAGAGCGTATATTGGGTCAAAAAGCTACCGAATTAACATCCAAAATTATCGCAACGGCTCAAAAAAATAAGCAAGCAATTACTTTTTCGGAAATAAAATGGGATAAATATGGCGGAAGAATTGTTGCCAAAGTCATGATTAATAAAAGCGATTTAGGTCAAGAGCTTATAAAGAAGGGGCTGGCAAGAGTTTATAATGGTGAGAAGAAAAAAAGTTGGTGTTATTAAAATTGATATTTTCAAGATTATTCGGCTTAGTTTTGTTGATTTGCAATTAAAAACTCAGAGGCAAAATAAAGCGATCCACAAATCAAAATCACGGTTTTTTGGT
>RFYG01000111.1 GCA_009925685.1 Pseudomonadota bacterium | reverse complement strand
AAAATCTATCCAGAGCTCCCCCAAAATTGGTCTAACACTTTTTTAAACTGTTTTAACCAATTTTATTTATATCATGAAAAAAATAATTTTTATTTGCGCAACTCTTAACTTATTTGTTGCCAATGCATTTGCTCAAGAACTTAACTACGAGGTAACTGCTAAAAAACTCGATAAATCACGCTCTAATTTATCGCCCAAAACTTATGGAACTTCTTTTAATTTTGAGCGAGAAAATATTGACAATCTTCCGCAAGGCCAAGCCTCTTCGCTTAATCAAATCTTGCTTCGTGCGCCCGGAGTTTCGCAAGATTCATTTGGACAAATCCACATTCGCAACGACCACAGCAATATCCAATATCGCATTAATGACGTTATTATTCCCGAAGGAATTAACGGCTTTGGTCAAGTTTTAGACGCGCGTTTTATTGACTCGGCCAGTCTTTTAACCGGCGCGATGCCTGCGCAATATGGTTATCGCACCGCCGGCGTTGTTGAAATAAAAACTAAAGATCATGTTTCTAAAGAAAATTTAGAAAGTGGAGCTTATTCGGAAGCGATTTACGGCTCCAACAGAACCGCGGGAGTTAACCAGCAATTTAGTGGTAACAAAAATGGTTTAAATTATTTTGTAAGCGGGTCTTATTTACAAAATTCACGCGGAATAGAAAGTCCGACTAGCGCTAGAAAATCAATTCACAATGACACTTCGCAAGATAAATTATTTGGCTATTTTTCTTATGTTCTTGATGCTAAAAAGCGTCTTAATGTAATCGTCGCTAATGCTACAAATCGTTATCAAATTCCTAATATTGCAAATCAAGAAAAATCTTTTGAACTTGATAATTCCCCAAACATCAATTCATCACAACTTGATCAAAACCAGACCGAAGCCAATCGCTTCGCAATCGTGGCTTTGCAAGGAATCACTGCAAGCGAAATTGATTACCAAATTTCGGGCTTTGTGCGTCATAGTGATTTAAAATTTCGTGGCGATAATGTGGGCGATTTAATTTTTAATGGCACCTCTTCCAACATTGATAAATCAAGCTTGAACTCTGGTATTCAAGTCGATTTTAGTAAAAAAATTAATGATAAAAATGTGTTGCGAACTGGCTTGTATTTTAGCGATACCGCTATTCGTGATTCACAAAAAAATCTTGCATTTTCGGCGGATGAAAATGGCCAAACTTCGACTTCACCTTTCAGTATCAATGATAAATCGCGAAAAAATACGCAACTTTATAGTTTATATTTACAAAATGAATATAAACCAATTGAGAAATTAACATTGAATGGCGGAGCTAGATTTGACAAGGTTAACAGCCAAGTTAATGAACAACATTTAAGTCCGAGATTTAATGCGATTTATCAATTAAATAACAAAATTAAATTGCATTCAGGCTATTCGAGATATTTTACAGCACCAAAAGCTGAATTACTCTCGAACCTTAATATTCATCGCTTCGAAGGCACAACAAACCAACCTGAAACATTTCGCAATGACAAAGTTAAGGTCGAAAAAACTGATTATTTTGATGTTGGTTTAAAATATCAAGCCACCAAAGAATTAAATTTTGGCGTTGACGGTTATTATAAAAATATTCGCGATATGCTCGATGAGGGACAATTCGGTCAAGCCTTGATTTTCAAGCCTTTTAACTATGATAAAGCTAAAGTTTATGGTTTAGAATTTTCGAGTGATTACAAAGTCAAAAACTTTACCGCTTTTGCCAATGTTGCTTATCAAAAAGCTCAAGCTAAAGGAATTAATTCTGGACAATATTTACATGAGGTTGCCGAGGTTGATTATTCGAAGCGCACTTCTTTAAATCCGGATCACGCTCAGCGCGTAACCGCTTCGGCTGGACTTGCTTATAAATTCACAAAAACCAAAACTAATTTAGGTTTTGATGTGCTTTATGGCAATGGTCTTCGTCGTGGAGAAGCCAACACGCTCAAGATGCCATCTTATAGTCAGTTTAATATTTTTGCCACTCAGAAAATCGAAAAATTCAATTTGCGTTTGAGCATCAACAATATTTTGGACAAAAAATATGCCTTGCGTGACGGCACGGGAATTGGCGTCCAAGCCTCACAATTCGCACCAAGAAGAAGTGCTTATTTAATTTTATCACGAGAGTTTTAATTATGAATTTTACCTTAATAACAGCGGGCGGTATCACTATGATACCGCTTTCTATTATTGCCATTATTGGCTTGGCAATAATTTTTGATAAATTATTTTTCATTAAAAAATTCGGTAAATATCCAGAAAAATTGGCGGAAATTATTGAAACATATAATTTTGATTGGAAAAACTTTTCGCAGGAACTTACAAAAATTAATCAAAAAAATTATTTTTATAAATTTTTTAAAGTGCTTGAAGATAATAAGTCGCGACCAATTTGGTGGGTTGAATCAAGGGCCGGCGACGAAGCTAAAATTATTGAAAAAAATCTTAACAATAATTTGTGGATTTTAGAAACGATAACCACTTCGGCACCCTTGCTGGGATTACTTGGAACAATTTTTGGCATGATGTCTTCTTTTAAAATTATTGGCGCAAATGATATAATTAATCCAAATGGCGTAACCGCCGGAGTAGCTGAGAGTCTAATCGCGACGGCCTTTGGCTTAATAATCGCTTTAGTTACTTTGTGCGCTTTTAATTATTTTTCCAAAATTCAAAATCAAATTATCGACGATCTCGAAAGGCTCGGCACTAAAATCATCGAACATTTAAAAATTGATAACAAGATTAATGAAAATTAAAAGATTGAATTCAGCCAAAAAAGGCAAAATCGAAATTATTCCAATGATTGATGTGATGTTTTTTTTATTGGCGACTTTTATTTTAGCATCAATCGCCATGCAAAAATTTCAAGGTGTTGCAGTTAATTTGAATAAGGGAAGCGCCGAAAATGTTAACGAGCATCAGCAATCAATAACTATCAGCATAACTCATGATAACTCGATTTATATTAACAAGAATCAAGTTTTGCTAAGCGAAGTTGCAAATAATTTAGAAAAACTAATTAATGATAAAAATAATAATATTTTAATTGCCAGCGACACAGAATCTAAGCAAGGCGTAGTTATGCAAGCCATGCTTGAGGCCAAAAAAGCTGGAGCGAAAAAATTCTCTTTCATTGTGAAAAATTAATTATGATTTATCCAATTCGAAGCTACATTTTGGCAATTCTAACCTACATAATATTAGCAATTTTCTTATGTCTAAATTTTAAAAAAAATCGTGAGATTATGCCAGTAAGCCTAGAGATTGAAGCGGATATAGTTGGCGATATAAATCAACATCAACACAATTCTTCGTTCACCAGCAACAAAAATTTTTCGAAAATTGTTTTGCCCGATGCAACGAATAATTCTCAACATCAACATTTGGATAAAAATTTTGAGCACAAACCAGACTCACCGAAAAACCTCAGCCAACCAGATTCGCAAGCTCAAAAAATTGCCCCAATTTATCAGCCATTGCCCGAAATTCCTGAAGATTTGAGATATGATTTTTTTGCAACCGAAATTATGGCGAAATTTTTTATCGCTAAAAGCGGTGAGGTTTATGATGTTGAGTTGGTTCGCTCTTCTGATATTTTGCGATTAAATATGATACTTATAAAATCTTTGATGAAATGGCGATTTGCGCCCCAAGACAACGAAAAAACTGAAATTATTCGCGTCAAATTCGCGGTAAGAGAATGA
>RFYG01000012.1 GCA_009925685.1 Pseudomonadota bacterium | reverse complement strand
CCCGGACTTGGACTTGGAAATCAAAACACCTTCTCAGCTCCGATTGTTCAGTGCGTTAAGGAAACCATGGAAAATATATTTAAAAATATCGCCGGTCACAGTAAATGCGTTGACGGAACTTATGGAAATAGAAACAATATATGCGAAAATGAATCCTACAGAGATATTCCGCCAACAGGAAGTTTGAAATGGAAAAAAGGCAACAAAGTCAAAGAGGTTTCGCTCTTTGAAATTCTTCAATCGCGCCTTAAAAATATTATAACTATTTTTTTGGTTTTATCGGTGACATTTTTGGGAGCAAAAATATTGATTCTAAAAGTCGATATTTCAAACAAAAAAGAAATTCTAACTTATTTATTAAAAATCGGTTTAGTCATTTATTTCGTTAATGGCAATGCATGGAAGGATATATTTTTTGATGGGATTTATCGTGGATCAAGCGAAATTTCACGAATATTTTTTAAAATCAATGCCGTTGAAGATGGAAAATTTAAGAACCTTAACACCGATAAAACAGGATATAAATGCAATTTTGGTTCGCTATTTAATGAAAGCGGAGAAAAAGTGGACACAACTCGATCCTATCCTGCTGGGAAAGATTATTTAATGGTTTGGGACACGCTTGATTGCAAAATCATGCAATATCTGAATTACGGACCAACTTTTGACTCAGGAACAATATTTGCTCTCATTATTGCCTCATTTTTTACGGGTGGAATAGGTCTTATTTTAGCTTTTGCAATTTTTATTTTAGCGTTCTCATTAATCGCTACAGTTATAAGAGCGATGCACATTTTTATAAGTAGCGCCATTGCCATAATAATTTATGTTTTTGTATCGCCGATAATAATTCCATTAATTTTGTTTGAAAAAACTAAGGGTATTTTTGATGCATGGCTCACGCAATTGATTTCATTCACTCTGCAACCAATTATTTTATTTTCATTTTTAGCAATATTTATAACCCTTTCTGAAAAAATTTTATATAAAGATGCAATCTTTGATAATAGAAATTTAGTTTGCCAAGAACATTGTAGAGACGTTAATGACAAAATTATAACTGATTTAAACATATGCAAGTCCTCTACATCTGGATCCACAAAATATTCAGACATCATAAACCCAACCGAACTTACCCCAGCCTGCATCTTACGTATTAATGATTTTAAGAAAAACAACGGTTTCGCAATGCTTGGGATCTATCTTCCAGAAGTTTTCAAACTCAATAACAATAAAATTTTATTAATTTTAAAAAGCGCGTTATTTTTATATGTTTTATTACAAATGGTTGATCAAATTCCTGGAATCACTTCTAGCCTAACTGGGGAAATTATTGATGTTAAATCAGTTGGAGGGATTGAAATGCTCAAAAAATTCACCGCAGGAGTTCGCGCCATTCAGAAACGCGCTGCCAGATCTATTCAAAACCAAATTCCCGATCCCAAAAAAGATGATAACAAAGAAGGCGATGAAAAAGAAAAAGCTACCGACTCAGCGCAAGGAGGCGATCAAGAAAAACCTGCGGTCGATTCAGCTGGCGAAAATAAAAGCTAACCTTCAACCTTAATATAAAAAAGTCTGAAGAGATCTTTAAAACAAATTGTAGTCTTTTTAAAAACGGTTTTTATAATCCCCACCCTTTATAAAATAACACCCAAATTCAATTCACAAAAATCAATTGCTATCATAGCTCAGGGGTAGAGCACTTCATTGGTAATGAAGAGGTCGGTGGTTCGATTCCACTTGATAGCACCAGCCAACTAGTCATTTTATATTTTCAATCTAAGAAGCTTTAAGACGAGAAATTATCTCAGCACGATCTAACAAATTAATAATAAACTTTAGCTCTGGACCCTGCTCTTTTCCGGTAAGAGCGAGACGAATTGGCATAAATAAATCTTTACCTTTGCGAGTTGAAATTTTTTTAATGTCGTTAAGCCAATTTTGCCATGCGTCAGGGCCTGATGTATCAAGCGGAAGCACTTCAATAATTTGATTTAAAAAATCAAGATCTTGCGCAGAATTTTTATAACAAAAACCCACGCCAAAAATTTTAACCCACTCCTCAATTTCATGAAAAAAACTTAGATTTGATTTACAAGCTTCCCACAATTTTTCAGAAATTTTATAGTTTATTTTGTTTTCATTAATTTTTGATAAAACATAATCATAACTAAGGCTTTGAAGTACCTTGTGGTTAATTTCGATTAGCTCGCTCAACGAATAATTGGTTGCCGATTTTGAAAATTTTTCAAAACTAAAATCTTCGATTAATTTATCGAGGTTTTCGTGGATTTTAATTGATTCACAAGTGCCGATTTGTGCCAAAAGATTGATTATCGAAATTGGTTCATAACCTTGATTTCTCAAAGTCTTTACATCAAAACCTCCATCGCGCTTTGAGATTTTTCCTTCCGAAGCTTTAACCAAAGATAAATGCGCAAAATCTGGAGCTTTAGCGCCAAGAGCTTCAAAGATTTGGATCTGAATTGCGGTATTTGTGATATGGTCTTCCCCACGAATAATATCGGTAATTTTATAATCTATATCATCAACCACCGAGCAAAAAGTATAGGTTGGAACTCCAAAACCATTTTCATCTAATTCGCGAATTAAAACTGGGTCAGAAAAATGGCGCCCCTCATAAGCAATCTTACCTTTGATTTTATCGTTCCAACTAACCAATTTATCCTCGAGCAAAAAGCGATAATGTGGCCTTAAACCCTTGCTCCTTAGTGCATTTTTTTGTTCAACACTAAGATTTAAAGAGGCGCGATTATAAACCGGCGCAATTCCAGAGGCATTTTGTGCTTTTCGTTGCAAGTTAAGTTCTTCGGCGGTTTCGAAACATTCATAAAGCCTTCCGCTGGCAATCAATTGATTTTTGGCTTGTTCGTATCTAGCAAGTCGATCGGATTGTTTGAAACTTTCATCAAATTTTAATCCCAACCAATTCATATCTTGAAATATCATCTCACGATATTCATCTTTAACCCTCTGAGAATCAGTATCGTCGAGTCTTAAGAAAAATTTACTACCATTTTCTATAGCTGTTTTTGTAGCAGTTTTTTGGGCGTATAAAAAATTGATGATCGCCACACGAATATTTCCAACATGCAAAAAACCAGTTGGCGACGGAGCAAAACGAACGCGAGTTTCCATATTTATGAGAATGATTTATTGAGATTTTTTTGAATTATGGTGCCAAATACATCAATATTCAAGATTGAATTTACCGATAATCACGCCCCAAAGGATGGGTCATCAGTAATTTTATTTTCATTAATTTCGGCAATTAATTTTGAATTAGTTTTTACAATATTTTGACTTTCACATTTTTCACAAACTCGCTTTGAACCAATCATCCGATATAGCGAATAACAAATAGCCACTGGACTGAATGTTATCCACCAGAATATTTCAGTTTTACGACTGCCTTTTTTAAATATTTTGCAAGAACCGATATGTTTGCAATCGCTACAGATATAAATTTGGGATTTTTTCATTAGAACATAAATTTATTGGTGAGCGGATAACGACGCTCTTTATCAAAAGCCAAGACCGAAACTTTAACACCAAGAACCGACTGTTTGCGCTTATATTCACTTTGAATAATTAACTTTGCGACACGATTAACCAATTCAAAATCAAAGCCGGCATTAACAACCTCGGCAATCGATTTTTGTTTTTCAATCAACAAAAATAAAATTTTATCCAAAATTTCATATTCGGGAAGGGAATCAGAATCTTTTTGATTATATCTAAGTTCGGCCGAAGGTTCTTTAGAGATAATATTTTGCGGGATTAAATTAAGATGATCAAAGCTTGAGATTTTGCATAAATTTTGATTGCGAAATTTTGCCAATTCATAAATTTGAGTTTTATAAAAATCTTTTATTGGATTGAACGCGCCATTCATATCACCGTACAAAGTTGCATAACCACAAGCCATTTCTGATTTATTACCAGTTGAAATTAATAGCCAATTTGTTGAATTTGATATTGCCATCAAAACATTGCCTCGAATGCGAGATTGAAGGTTCTCTTGAGCAAGTTGCGATAAATTTTCAGTTTTATTTATTTGACCAAGAGTGGTCTGAAAAATCTCCTCAATTTCAATAGTTTTTAGTTCAATATTTAAATTTTCGGCACACGCTTTAGCATCAACAAATGAAGCTGTAGAGTTGAATTTTGTAGGCAAAGCATAAAGCGCCACACCATCATTACCAAGGGCATCGACAGCGATAGTTGCAACTAAAGCCGAATCAATTCCGCCCGACATGCCGATCAAAACTTTTTTAAAATTATTTTTTTTAACATAATCTCTAAGCCCTAAAACACTTGCGCAATAAAACTGCTCAAGGCTTTGCTCAATAAAAATATTTTGATTTTGACAATCGGAATTTTTTAAAACATCAATTTTTAAATCTTTTGAAACTTCAATTTGAGCATAATCTTCAACAAAATTTGGCATTTGCAAAACAACCTGTGCCTCGTTATTTGTAACAAAACTTGACCCATCAAAAACTAGCGAATCTTGCCCGCCAACTTGATTAACATAAATTAACGGTTTTTGTAAATCTTGACTATATTTTGTAGCCAAATCTAACCTTTGTTGATGCTTACCTGAGTTAAAAGGTGAAGCGTTAATCGAAATAATAAAATCAAAAGCCTGCTCGCGCAAAAGCACTAAATTGCGCTCATCCCACAAATCTTCGCATACCAGAACCGCCAAATCAAAACCGCGAAATTCAAAATTAGTAATGTGAGACGAGGGTTTGAAGTAACGATTTTCGTCGAATACGCCATAATTTGGCAGAGTTTTTTTGTTAATAATTTGCTTGATTTCGCCTCTTTCTAAAAGCATTACCGAATTTCTTAAAACCGATTTTTTGCGCTCAAATTCAAAAAAGGGCGCGCCCAGCAAAATAGCGCAGTTGTGGCTTTTAGTTTGCGATAAAATATCGATGATTTTTTCTTGGCATTTTTTTATAAAATGTTCTTTCAACCATAAATCTTCGCATGGATAGCCACAAATCGCCATTTCAGAAAAAATAATTAGATCGCAATTATTTTCATTGGCCTTTGAATATTCGTTGATAATTTTATGAGCGTTGCCGTCAATATCACCAACCGTAAAATTTAGTTGCGCAATATGAATTTTAAGGCTTTTGCTGTTTGGGTTAGATGACATTTATTTAGGATTTTATCAAAATTTAATAACAATTTTTCTCTAGATGAGCGTGAAAAATCACTCTAAATTTTTAAAACATAAGTTGCATTAAATTATTTTTTACATAACATGTGCGCCCTTTGTTGCTACAAGTTACTACAACTAGAGCGTTTTTAATTTTTTATAATTTCTTGAATTTCTAATGATAAAAATTGGCGATATTACATTAGATGGCAATGTTTTGCTTGCACCGATGTCGGGCGTAACCGATTTGCCGTTTCGCCAAATAGTCAAAAACTTTGGAAGCCCGCTATTGATTTCTGAAATGATTGCCTCCCGCGCCATGATTTTGCAAACTCGCGAATCTTTGAAAAAATGCCAAAAGGACTCATCTCAATATCCAATGTCTGTTCAATTGGCTGGCTGTGAACCGTCCGTTATGGCCGAAGCTGCGCGACTTAACGAAGAACTTGGCGCCGATATTATCGATATTAACTTTGGATGCCCAGTTAAAAAAGTTGTGAATGGCTTTGCCGGAAGCGCTTTGATGAAGGACGAAAAATTGGCCACTCAAATTATGGAAGCAGTGGTTAAAGCTGTTAAAATTCCAGTTACGATGAAGATGCGCCTTGGTTGGAACTCCGAGAATCTTAATGCACCAAGTTTGGCAAAAAAAGCCCAAGATGTTGGAATAAAAATGCTCACAGTTCATGGTCGCACTCGTTGCCAAATGTATAATGGAAGTGCAAATTGGCATGCTATTGCTAACGTTAAAAAAGCCGTATCAATCCCAGTAATTGCCAATGGCGACATAAAATCAACTCAAGATGCCAAAAACGCCCTTGAATATTCAGGCGCTGATGGCGTTATGATTGGTCGCGCTTGTTATGGAAAACCTTGGCTTATCTCGCAAATTAATGCCGAACTTCGTAATCAAAATGCCATTCCCACCCCAGCCATATACGATCAAAAACATATCGTTCTCAATCATTTCAATAAAATGATTGAGCATTATGGCGCGCAGGTCGGCATTTCGTTAGCAAAAAAACATATCGGCTGGTATAGCTCGGGTCTTAAAGGTTCGGCCGAATTTCGCGCAAAAATTAATACTTTAGGAACTTATGGTGAAGGACAGCAAAATACTTACAAATTTGATGAGGCCGTCGAAGAAATCAAATCCCGTATCGTTGATTTTTATGATTCACAAATTTAAGAACCTTAGGAGCAAGAACTTTAGAATTTTTTAAATTTATTTAAGACAAAACTTGGTTAAAAAAACAAGTTTCAGAACCGGTATGGCAAGCGCAACCAGTTTGTTCAACCTCAAGCAAAATACAATCATGATCGCAATCAACGGTAATTTTATGAATTTTTTGGAGATGTCCCGAGGTATCACCCTTTTTCCACAATTCATTTCGTGATCTAGAAAAATAAGTCGCAAAACCAGTTTTAATAGTAAGATCGAGACTTTCTTTATTCATCCAAGCTAACATTAAAACTTTTTTAGAATTGATGTCTTGAGCGATTGTTGGAATTAATCCAAATTCATTAAATTTTAGTTTATCAATGATTTGTTGCATTAGGTCTTTGTAGTTGAAATTGATGAATGGCGATTTATTATCCTTCGAAAAATTTAACAATTCAAATATTTAAATGATAATCTGCACTCGTCGACTGGAATTTGATAGCGCACACCGCGTCATGAATCACGAATCTAAATGCAAGATGCTCCATGGTCATCGCTATGTTGTTGAAGCCAGCTTTACTGCCAAAGAGCTTGACTCCGTTGGCCGTATTGTTGATTTTGGATTAATTCGCGAAATTCTTGGAAGCTGGATCAATGAAAATCTTGATCACAATACAATCTTATGGGATAAAGATCGCGAATTGGGCGAAAACATCTCAAATATAACTGGCCAAAAAATTTATTACATGAAATGCAATCCCACTGCCGAAAATATTGCCAAACATTTGTTCGAAGATATTTGCCCAGTTTTATTTAGTTCTTATCCAATAGAATGTATTAATATTAAAGTTTACGAAACACCAAATTGTTATTCGCAAGTAAACTCAAAAAACCCCGATATCCAATCCAAATTACGCGATGACGAATAATTTCAAATATCGCATATATTTTGAAGATACTGACGCTGGTGGAATTGTTTATTACGCCAATTATTTAAAATTTTATGAACGAGCAAGAACAGATTTTTTGCGTTCAAAGGGAATTTCTCAACAACAACTCGCAATCAAAGAAAACCTTGGATTTGTAGTTCGGAGATGCGGAATTGAATATATTTCTTCAGCTCGACTTGATGATGAAATTGAAGTTAGTGTCGTAATAAAAGAAATATCTTTTACTATAATTAAAATTTATCAAGAAATTAGTATTGATAAGAAAATCTTATCAACAATTGAGGTTGATTTAGTTGCCATCGATACTAAAAAACACAGTCCCAAAAAAATTTCACAAAATTTAAAAAAACTATTAAATGTTTGATAATTTTTCCCAAAAAATAACTAATATTTTTAGCCAAATTTCAGGCAAAAAATTCATTACCGAAGATGATCTAAACACTACTCTTCGCCAAATTAGAATCGCTTTACTTGAGGCCGATGTTTCGCTCAATGTAGCTAAAAATTTTATCGAACAAATTAAAAACGAGGCGCTCGGAAAAAAAGTTATTTCTAGCGTTTCGGCTGGTCAAATGATTGTAAAAATTGTTCATGACGAACTTGTTAAACTTTTGGGAAGCGATAAATGTGAGATCGATTTTAACCATAAATCACCGATTATAATTTTGATGGTTGGGCTCCAAGGAGCTGGCAAAACTACCACCGCGGGCAAACTTGCACTGCGTCTTAAAAACAAAAATCATAAAAAAGTTTTATTGGCGTCGCTTGATACTTATCGCCCCGCTGCTTCTGATCAATTAAAAATTTTAGGCCAAAAAATCGGGGTCGAATTTGCTGAATTTGACGCCTCAAAAAGGCCTGAAATTCTTGCCAAACAAGCGCTACAAAAAGCTCAAGACGGCGGGTTTGATGTTTTAATTCTTGATAGCGCGGGCCGAACTTCAATCGATCAAGAAATGATGGATGAGTTGATAAAAATTAATCAAATCGTCAATGCTCATGAAATTCTTTTAGTTGTTGATGCGATGATCGGTCAAGACGCCGTTAATGTGGCTAATAATTTTAAACAAAAATTAGCAATTTCGGGCGTTGTTTTAACGCGACTTGATGGTGACGCGAGAGGTGGTTCGGCCCTTACCATGAAGGCTTCAACCAATTGCGCAATCAAATTTATTGGCGTAGGAGAAAAACTCGAAGAATTTGAAGAATTTAATCCGAGTCGAATTGCTTCACGAATCGTTGGAATGGGCGATGTGGTCTCCCTAGTTGAGAAAGCTCAAGAAATTTTCGATGTAAATGAATTAGAAAATGTAAACAAAAAATTAAAGCGCGGTGTAGTTGATTTCGATGACATACTTAGCCAAATTCGCAATATGCGCAAAATGGGTGGTATGAATTCAATTCTTAATTTTTTACCGGGGATGGGTGCTCTAAAAGAGCAACTTAAAAACATGACGCACCTTGAAAAAGAAATCAAAACCCAGGAAGCCATAATTTTATCAATGACCAAAAAGGAACGCAAAAACCCCGAGGTTCTCAATTCATCGCGTAAACATCGCATTGCAAAAGGGGCGGGCTCAAACATTCAAGAGGTTAATCGCTTAATGAAAAAATATAAAATGATGCAAAAAATGATGTCAAAATTTGGTAAAATTGATCCACGAAAAATGGAAGAAATGATGAAAAACCAACAATTTAACTAGATATGCCTAAAATCCACGAAAAGAAAATCATGCCTTTTAGTGCGCAAGAAATATTTGATCTCGTAATTGATATTCAAAATTATCCACATTTTTTACCGTGGTGTAAAAATGCTCAAATCACGAAACACATTAATGATCACAATTTTCATGCCGAACTTTTAATTAATTTCAAAAATATTTTTGAAAAATACACCTCCGATGTAGATTTTAAACAAATCTCCGAACATGAATATTTTGTCGAAGCAAAAGCTATCAAGGGTCCGTTTAAAAGTCTTGTTAATCGTTGGCAAATTATTGAGATCGATAAACGTAAAACCCAAGTTGATTTTTTTCTCGAATTTGAGTTTAACTCAATACTTTTAAGTAAGGCCTTGGGAACAATTTTTTCGCTTGCTACTGAAAAAATGATAAATAGCTTTGAGGCACGAGCTTTTTCACTTTACAAAACCCATCACAACCAACAATAAAATATGCAACTAACTTTAATGAGAGCAAAAATTCACCGTGCAACCGTTACCCAAGCTGATTTAAATTATGAGGGCTCAGTTTCAATTGATGAAAATCTTCTCGAAAAATCGGGTATTTTAGAACATGAAAAAGTTGATGTTTTAAACATAAATAATGGAGAAAGATTTACTACGTACGCCATCAAAGCACCAAGAAATTCTGGTGAGATTAAAATTAATGGCGCCGCCGCAAGAAAGGTGCAAGTTGGTGACTTAGTTATCATCATTTCTTATTGCTCAATATCGCACACAGAAGCTTTAAATCATCAGCCAAAAATTTTAACGCTGGATTCGCAAAATCAGCCTACAAAATAAAATGGACAAGCTACTTGCAATTAAAAAGTGTGCTCTTTAGAATGCCCCGACTCAAATTTAATTTAATCCTTTAATTTTATGAAAAGAACTTGGCAACCAAGCAAAATTGTTCGCAAAAGAAGACATGGCTTTAGATCAAGAATGGCAACTGCTGGGGGCAGAAAAATTTTGGCGCGCCGTCGTGCCAAAGGTCGCTTCTCACTTAGCGTTTCTGATAGCTAAACTTTGTTAAGTCAAAACTCAGCAATATGTCTGCAAAGATTTTGACAATCAAAAAATCAGCCGATTTTAAATTTATTCAAAAAAACTGCAAAAAATATCACTCACAAACCCTTATTTTATTAGAGTCAAAAACACCTCAAAAATATTTAACCAAAAAAATATTTAAACCAAAAATACCCCAAAAAAATCTTCAAGAACTTCAAGTAATAATTTCAGAAAAACCGCTAGAATTTTGCCGATTTGGCATAACAATTTCAAAACAAATTCATAAATTATCAACTACCCGCAATTTCTTTAAAAGACGCATTAGAAATGCACTCAAAGACGGGGTTACCAAGTATGCAAAATTGCATCATGATTATGTTATTATTGCCAAAAAACAAATTCTTGATGTTGATTACAAAAAAATCTACAATGACCTAAAATTTTGCCTTAAAAAAATATAATTATGAAACTTGATAGAATTAGAATTTACTGGCCTTACGCTATATTTGGATTATTTGCAGTTGTCATAGTAGTTAACATTATATACATAATTTTAGCGAAAGATTCTTGGCGCGGAATATACACGCCAGATGCCTACAAAAAGGGAGTTGAATACAATAAAATTCTCGAAAATATCGATGAGCAATACAAAATTGGAATTAAAATATCTAACACCATTTCTCAAAGAACTTCAAAAGACCTTTTTATTGAAACATACGCTACCAATAAAAATGGTGAAACTCTCAGAAATATTTCGATTATTTATGTTTTTAAGTATCTTCCCGATGCCAAATATGACATAACTAGACTTATTGACTCAACCTCTTACGGAAATTTAAATATATCGCTTCCCAAACCCGGCAAATGGCAACTGGAAACCATCGTAAAACATGAAAACAAAATTGTGCAAGACCTAGCTATAATTGAAATTAAAGATGAACAAAATCTTGAACAACCAATCAATCCTTAAATTTAAATGACTAAATGCTTGCATTGCGAAGCTAATCTTGATGTGAATCAACAAGATTTTTGTTGTTTGGGCTGTGAGCAAGCTTTTTATATTATCAACCACAATGGTTTTGAAAATTATTACAAATCTCGAATTCTAAACCCTCTTGAAGCCAAATTAAAGCCGGATAGTGATATAAATTTTAACCCTCAAGAATTAGTCACTTTTGATGAAATATCCAAAATTTATCAACTTGATTTAATGATTCACGGACTTCATTGCGGAGCTTGTGTATGGCTTATTGAAAATCTTTTAAAAAAACAAAATCATATCAAGCAAGCGCGAATTAATTTAACCCAAAAAACAATCCGAATTTGTTGGCAAGGAACAATCGCCGATGCCCACAAAATTATTAAACTGGTGCTCGATCTTGGCTACAAACTTTTTCCTATTGATCACGAAATAATTCATGATTTTGAAACCAGATTTAACAATAAAATTTTTAAGGCCTTAGCCGTTGCAGGCTTTGGCGCTGGCAATATTATGCTTTTTTCTTTCGCCTTATGGTTCGATACCAAACTTGAAATATCGGGGGCAACTCGCAAATTTTTACACCTTTTATCTTCGTTAATTGCTTTGCCAGTTTTGATATATTCGGGTCGAATCTTTTTTATTTCTGCTTTGCAATCCATTAAAGCCCGAATGCCCAATATGGATATTGCCATTTCGATTGCGATAATTCTGGCTTCCGCTGTGAGTCTTATGCAAACCTTTCGTGGCGGTGAAGTAATTTATTTTGACTCGGCGGTGATGCTGGTGTTCTTTTTGTTGATTGGAAGATATCTTGATTTAAAAGCCCGCAAAAAAGCTTTCGATATTGCTTCAAGATTCTCGCTACTTCAAACCGGTTTTGCACGCCTCTCATCTGGTCTATCTAATGCCTTGGTTCCAATAAAAAAACTAAAAGAAAATGATATAATTTTAGTGGCGAGTGGCGAAAAAATTGCCTGCGATGGATTGGTGATTGATGGCGAAAGTAAAATTGATAATTCTCTGATTACGGGAGAATCAACGCCCGAGAAAGCTTCGATAAATTCACAAGTTTACGGTGGCTCAATAAATATTGAATCTCCAATCAAAGTAAAAATTACCAAAACCTACGCCGAAGGCCTATTGTCAAAGATAATTTCATTAATTAACAACATCCAATATAAAAAAAATATTTACATTCGTATCGCTGATCAATTTTCAAAATATTATACTCCAGCAGTTCATATTCTAGCCTTCGTAACATTTTGTGGGTGGTATTTTATTATGCAATCGCCGTGGGATTTCGCCTTAATGAACGCTACCGCGGTTTTGATTATAACCTGCCCATGCGCTCTTGCTCTAGCAATTCCAATTACACAAACCATCACAATTGGAAATTTTTTAAAACAAGGAATAATTTTTAAAAATGGCGATGCCTTAGAAAAAATTAACAAAATTGATTGCATAGTTTTAGATAAAACTGGCACCTTAAGCGTTGGCAAACCTGTATTAAAAAAAATATTGAAGATTGATAACAACCAATTGTTGGATTTGGATTTAGAGAGCAAAACTTTTATCACAAAAATTGCCTCGACATTAGCTCAATTTAGCAAGCATCCTTTGTCTGAGACTTTATCAAATGCGACCGAAATACACTTTGAAATCAACAAAATCAATGAAATAAAAGGCCATGGAATTGAAGGCGTTATAAACAATAAAATCGCCCAGTTGGGCAGTTCAGAATTTTGCAAAATTAATGCCGAACAAAATTTTGTTTTCATCGAGCAAGCTATGAAAGATTGCGATTCCAACTTAAGATGTTTTTTAAAATATGATGATTTGGAAATTGTTTTTTTGTTTGGTGATTCCTTAAAAGAAGGGGCTTTGGAGATGATAAATTATTTTCAAAATATCAATAAAAATATTATTTTGTTGTCGGGTGATTATGAAAATGAAGTTAAAAAAGTTGCCAAAATACTTAATATAAAAAACTTTTATTGGCAAAAAAATCCACTTCAAAAAGCTGAAATTTTACAACAACTTCGCAATCAAAATATAAGTTTTGCAATGGTTGGAGATGGCTTGAATGATGCACCCTCTCTGGCTTTATCAAATGTTTCAATTTCATTTTCAAAAGCGGTAGATATTTCACAAAATATTGCTGACATTGTTATTAGTTCACCAAAATTAAATCCGCTAATTTTTATTTTTAAATATTCTAAAAAATCTTTGCGAGTAATGAAACAAAACTTAGCCTTGGCCTTAATTTACAATATAATTGCAGTTCCTTTTGCAATGATGGGGTTTGTAGTCCCTTTGTTAGCCGCGATTGCGATGTCTTCATCATCATTATTAGTGATGATAAATTCCCTAAAAATGAACTCTTTTAAAAAAATATAAAATGACCGTATTACTATTTTTAATTCCCATAACTTTATTACTAAGCCTCGGGGGTTTAATTGCATTCATGTGGTGCGTTAAGAATAAGCAATATGAAGATTTGGACGGCGCTTCAAATAGAATTTTATTTGAGGATAAAATTAACGAAAAAACCAAGAAATAATTTTCAAAATAATATTTGTTTTTTTGCCATTATAATTTTAAAAATACGCAACACTTATCCGCATCATTAATTTTAATTGACAATCCAATGAAAAAATTCCAATCAACAATCTTGGCAATTACTATTATTTGCCTTAGCGCAGGATGCACATCTAAAAAAAATAGCGTACCCGAAATTAGATTTGTTGATTTACAAGGCAATGCCCGCCCAATCAAAACTAGGGTTCCCGAAGCTAATGCCAAAATTATTTCGGGACAAAATGTTGGTCAAAGCACTAACCAAACTGATTCAAATCCAAAAATTCAAATTGAAACCAATATCCCAAAAGATGTCCAGCCTGATTCAATAGCAAAGCAAAGCATGATTGATGGCAACCAAAAAGTCACCGATTCCGATAATTATAATACACCTGACAGCTCTAAACAAAACTCCCAAAAAAATATTTATCAAACTGAAAATCCTATCGTTGAATACGACTTATCAAAAGACTATTCTTCGCAACAAGAGGAGTCAAAAAAACGCGCTAATTTAGGTCAAATAAATAGCGCGGAACAAGATATCAATAACCCAAAATCAGTCGAAAATAACCAACAAAATTTGGCAAATAAATCAAAAAATCCGATCATTACCTACTCGGCTAAAAATATCAAAAAATCCCAAAAAGGTGGTTCAAAGGTTATTTTAGGACAAGATACCTCATCTGAGGCAGGCGATACCAATACCGAAGACAACAATTCCTTAACAGCATCAACCGATTCAAGGCCGGAAGCCACAGAAAATTTTACTCTTAATGCCAAAAAATATTATGTTCAGGTCGGCTCGTTCAACAATTCTAAAAGCGCAAAAAATAAAATTACCAAAATAAAAAACCAAGGCAAAGGCAAGATAACAATTGCTTACATCAACAATAAAAAAGTTTATCGTTCAGTATTTGGGCCTTATAATTCTCGCGCTAAGGCCAACAGCGTAAAAAACAAAATCCTCCAATCTGGCAACGATGCAATTGTTATTAAGGGCCAATAATGATAAATAAAAAATATTGTTATTTATTAACTTTATTCTTGATCACCTTATCACTTTATTCTTGCTCTTCAGGACCAGAATTTAAATTTTCTGAAAATGAAACCTTCCAAAAAAAATTTGGCGAAGAAATCAAAAAAATAAAAAAGGATCGAACCCAATCCTCACCCGAAACTTCGAACAAAAATAACTTAGACCCAACGGATTCATCTAACCTTTTTGTTCCCATTTCGCAAAGCGAAACTGGTCAAGACAAAAGTAATAGCTTTGATTACGTTGATATTTCACATATGGGATCCAAGCAACCTAAGCCACATTTCCCAAATTACGAAACTTATCAACAAGGAATTGCCAACAATCCGGGCAACAACTTATCTCCAAGAATTTTTGAAATATCATATACCACTTATCTCAATCCACCTTTTGATGAATCAAGTCGTGAATTTGATTTTATCGAAATACCCGAAACAGATTCTTTTGGCGTAAAATCTTCGGCAAGTTATAAAAACTATACATTGGTTCCAATCGACAGCATTCAAAATGCAATCAAAACCATTAATCTCTCAAAAACTGACGAAGATATCGATTTCTCAAAAAAAATGATCGTCGAAAAAAAAGCTTTATTGAGGCACAAAAAACTCGACCGGTTCCAAGAAAAAAATCAATATATCAAATTCTTTCAAGACCAGTCTAGTCAAGCCAGCAACGGGGCATTAGAAAATGATCTAATTAATCCCAATACCAAAAAAAATTAGATGAGGCAAATACTTCTCCAAATTACCAAATATTTTACTTTATTTTATTTAGCATTTATTGCTAACAGCCCTTCATTTGCCAACGAAACATTTAAAAATTTACAACAAACTCAGTACTATTTTTTGATGGACGCCGATAACTCGGAGATTTTAATATCGCGAAATGCCGATGAAAGAATCTCCCCGTCCTCTATGACCAAGCTCATGACCGCATATGTTGTCTTCGATCAAATCAAAAAAGGGGCGGTTAATTTAAATAATCGATGCGTTATCGGTAAAGACGCTTGGCGAAAATCAGGTTCATCAATGTTTTTAAATTATGGCGATGTTGTGACAATCGAAGATCTAATCAAGGGACTCCTCGCGGTTTCGGCTAACGATGCCGCGATTGCTTTAGCAGAAACTACCGCTTCAGATTACAAAGGTTTTATTCAATTAATGAACATAAAAGCTCGAGAATTAAAAATGCAAAATTCACACTTTATGAATCCTCATGGACTTCATGAAGATGGCCACTATATGTCGCTTAGAGATCTTGCAACTCTTGCTGTTAGGCTATATGAAGACTTCCCTGAATATGCAAAATTTTTAAATATTCCCGAATTTACTTATCGCAATATAACTCAAAAAAACCGCAATCCATTAATTAAAGGAAATTACGATGGAACTTTAGGTGGCAAAACTGGTCATACAAATCAAGGTGGTTATGGAATCGTTGGAATTGTTAAAAGAGACAATCGCAGACTTGTTGCCGTTGTTAATAAAGCCAAAACCCCCAAAATTAGAGCGGGCGCCATAACCGAGTTATTTGATTACGGTTTTGAAAACTTTAAAAAAGTTAATATTTTTGAAAATAACGAAGTGGTTGCCGAAATTCCAACTTGGCTCGGCAACAAAAAATATGTTCAAGCCGTTATTAAAGAAAATATTAACTTCAATATCGCGCGCGAAAAATCTATTAGCGATATCAAGGTTAAGGCTAACTTTAAGAGTCCATTATTAGCACCAATTGAAAAAAATTCTAAAGTTGGGGTTTTAACGGTTGAAATTAAAGGCCTTAAAAAAATGCACTACGATTTATACTCCAAAGAAAAGATTGACAAGGTCGGATATATCAGAAAAATCAAAAGAATTTTAGAATATAAACTCTCCAAATTTATAAAAAAATAATCACTTAATCTATGGATATCAAAGGTCTGATGCGTCAAGCGCAACAAGTTCAAGAAAAAATGAAAAAAATTGAATTGGAACTCGCTAATAAAGAATATGAGGGATCTTCGGGTGGAGGAATGGTTAAAGTTATTATCAATGGCAGTGGTATTGCCAAAAAAATTAACATCGACCCAAGCCTTATTGCAAAAGATGAGATTGAAATCCTTGAAGATTTAATTGTCGCCTCCTTTAACGATGCCAAAAAGAAATCAGATGATAGCTCAAGCGATGCCATTAAAAGCGCAACCGCAGGCATTCCCCTTCCTCCGGGATTTAAAATATAAATCATGAAAATAAAACTATGCGGATTTAATGAGCCCAACTCACTTGAATATGCGGTTAATCTTGGTTGCGACTTTGTTGGAGTAGTTTTTGTAAAAAACTCTATTCGATTCGTAGAACCAAAAAATTCTTCACCACTAAGCAGGATTTCTTCACAACACACGTCAAAAGTTGCCGTTGTTTCCAATCAAAATTTTGATGAACTTCTCGATATTTATAATAATTTTACACCAAATTTCTTTCAACTTCACGGCTCCGAAGACCCTCAATATATTTCAAAATTGAAAAATTTACTTCCAATGGTTGGAATAATCAAAGCCATATCAATCAACAATTCACAAGACTTAAATCAAGTCGAAATTTATCAAAATAACATCGATTATTTTCTTTTTGATAACAAAAACCCCGGAAGTGGTCAGACTTTTGATTGGGATTTTTTAAGCAAAATTAAAATCAATAAACCTTGGTTTTTATCAGGCGGAATCAATATTTCTAACCTAGAAACTGCAATAACTAAAACCACTACTCAAAATATCGACATTTCATCGGGGATTGAAGAACAGCGCGGAATAAAATCACAAAAATTAATCCGCGAAATATTGCATAAATTTAATCAAATAAAACGCGATCAAGAAATTTCTAAAATTGAATAATTCAAATTTTATTTATCTATATTGCAATTATCTATTAGACCCTTAAGATGCCTTCTATTCAAGCTTCTCTTAGGTTTTGTTTTTGAATTTTTACAGTTTCAAAACTAAAATTACCCATAAAAAAAATTATGCTATTGAAAATCAGAAATTTCTTATTTGGCAATCCTCGCGATTTTTTTGACAAAGAAACTCGCAATAGTATTTCGCTGGTTGCATTTTTTGCATGGGTCGGGCTAGGTGCTGACGGAATTTCTTCGTCATGCTATGGTCCTGAAGAAGCTTTTGTTGCACTTGGAACCCACGAAGAACTAGCAATTTATCTCGCCATTGCAACCGCTCTGACAGTTTTTATTATCTCATATGCCTACACTCAGGTAATTGAATTATTTCCAAACGGTGGTGGTGGCTACAGAGTTGCCACTCGCCTTCTTGGCAAACATGCCGGCTTAGTTTCTGGCTCAGCCTTAATAGTTGATTATGTCTTAACAATTTCAATTTCAATTGCGAGCGGTATCGATGCAATCTTTAGCTTTTTACCCGCTGATTTTCAGGGCGCCAAAATGGTTGTTGCGATTTTTTTCGTGGCCCTTTTGGCATTTCTAAATTTGCGAGGCATGAAAGAATCCATAAAATTTTTATTACCTATATTTTTAGGCTTCATATTCACGCACTTCTTTTTAATTATTCACGGCATAATTGCTCATGGTTATGGACTGCCAGAGTTGGTGCCCCATGCGGTTCATGAAACAAAAGAGATGACCGAAACTATGGGCTGGGTCTTTGTTTTATCAATTTTTCTTAAAGCTTTTTCAATGGGAGGCGGGACATACACCGGTCTTGAAGCAGTTTCCAACAACGTTAACACCCTATCTGAACCTCGAGTTAGAACTGCCAAATTTACTATGTTCTTAGTGGCAATTTCTTTGGCCTTTATGGCCGCGGGTATAATTTTACTTTATTTATTATGGGGAGTTCAAAAAATTCCAGGCCAAACTCTTAACGCTTCTACATTTTATGCCATAACCGAGAGCTGGTATTTTGGCGATATAGCTCTTGGAAAATTCGTAGTTCCAGTTGTACTTATATTTGAAGCTGGACTTTTAATTGTTGCCGCTAACGCGGGATTTCTTGCGGGGCCGAATGTAATTGCTAACATGGCTTCCGATGAGTGGATGCCAAAATCATTTAGCTCACTCTCAAGTAGGCTAGTTGTAAAAAACGGCATACTCTTTATGGCGATTACTGCGATTGCGACTCTTCTCATAACCGATGGCTCAGTTCACATCCTTGTTGTACTTTATTCCATCAACGTATTTATAACCTTCTCATTATCACTTTTAGGTTTGGTTATTTATTGGTTTAGACATCGCAAAAGGCAAAAATCATGGCTTCATAAAATGCTAGTTGCTTTAGTTGGTTTTATCGTTTGTTTTAGCATTTTAATGGTCACGATCTTCGAAAAATTCTACGAAGGTGGATGGATTACGCTTCTTATTACTTCGGTGTTTGTTTCAATCGGTTGGTTAATCAAAAAGATTTACGAAAGATTTCGTCAAAATCTAGCTTTAAAAGAAATGCAGTTCGATTCATGCCAAGAGCAGTGCCTCAGCCCATCTTCACTCCTAGAAACTATCGATAAAAAAGCTCCAACTGCAGCCATAATAGTTGATCAAACCTTTGGGAGCGGAATGAATTGCCTTCTACAAATAAAAAAATTATTTCCCGGAATATTCAAAAATTTTATCTTTGTGACAGTTGGAGAAGTTGATTCAAACACCCTTCGAGAAGAGCGAAAATGGCGCGATATGAGGCGTAAAACCAAATCGGTATTGAGTAAATATAAAAATTACTGCAATGCCAATGGGAGATTTGCCAAAGCCTATGTAGGATACGATACCGATATTGTTGAAAAACTATCGCAACTTACCGATCGCGTTGCCAAAGATTACGAAAATGTGATTTTTTTCGGCACTAAATTTATATTTGATAATGAAAATATTTTTACACAAATTCTGTTTAACCACGTCCCTTATATTATGCAAAGACGCCTACATGTTAAAGGTCACAACATGGTAATATTGCCGATGAAAATATAAAACATTTGAGAATTTTATATCCCATAAAGTCTTTTATAAAATTTTTAACAAAACTTCGTTAAAGCGCCGATTGTTACTTAAATGAGGAGCGTGACCACAATTGTCGAAATAGTTTACCTCAATATTTTTTATCCGCTCTTGAAAATACCTTACTTGAGACGGATGAACTATCGTATCACCTAAACCTATGATGTATTGTGTTGGGGGCATTTCATTTAATTCGACATCAAAGCCAGAAAAATTTCTTAATTCATCTAACCAATTCAATAAATTATGTTGATTAGAATCTTCAATTTTAAGATTTTTTACGATGTCGGATTTGTTTTTGTCATTCATCGCCGTTAAAATACTAAATTTTTTTAATGTCGCATTAGGTGCGGTTTTTAGATTAATGTAAAATTCATTAAATGTTTTTTGCGACATTCCTGCTTGAATTTTTTCATCTTTTATCATTTGAAAAGGTGGGGCGATAAGAATTAAAATTTTTGGATTGAATATTTTTTTTAAAATCAACCTGAGGGCTATCTGCCCACCGAGGCTCCAACCAACCAAAACATCGGGATTTGCAACGGAATTAAGGGACTCACTAAACTCACTAAAGTTTGAATAATTGGAATAGTTTAGCGAATTTATACGGTATTTTTGGCGAATTTCTTGGCAAAATGAGTCTTCAAGACAATCAAATTTTTGTCCCCAGCCACTTAAGCAAGCGATTAATTTCATCGAAGAAACTTATCGCCTATTTTTTAGAATCAGTATCGAAGTCAAAATCAAATTTATTCTTAAATTTATTAATTCTTTCATTGTTAGAATTAATGAATGTTTGATTTTTATTATCTTGCCAAGCTGGATGATTTTTGGGATCAACGTCAAGGTTTAAAGTTGAACCTTCTTTGCCCCAAGTGGTAAGAATCTGAAATTTGGTACCATCAGTCATTACAACATTTACAATGTGTTGCTTTGGGTTAACGCCTTCCAAGGGGGCTTTTTGAGATTTTACTACTGACATTTTTTGTTATTTTATTAAGATTAATTTAAGTGAGGGCGGGAATTGTATTTTTAGATATATTATAAGTCAACATGCTTAATGGCTGAAGAAATTTTATATATTTTTAA
This sequence comes from Pseudomonadota bacterium, assembly GCA_009925685.1. Taxonomy (GTDB): domain Bacteria; phylum Pseudomonadota; class Alphaproteobacteria; order Rickettsiales; family UBA1997; genus CAILUF01. The sequence continues at coordinate 5,385 of RFYG01000012.1, read as the reverse complement.
CCTATAATTTAGCCTATAATTTTATAGCTTGAGTTCAAAGGTTGACATTTAACAATCTCTTGGTGTACATTGATATAACAAATAAAATTCACCGATTGATCTAATTTTGATTTCCTTTTATCACAAATAATTACAAACCAAATAAACCCAATATTTAAAATACTTTTAATGAAAAAATTCATCATTTCTAAAAAAATTAGAATTACTGTTGAGCCTATCTTATGCTTTATATATCAGGCATTTAAGCGTCTTTATAAATTTATTTTCACTAAAAGAACAATTCTATTTGTCACTAATCAAAAAATCAGAAGCATAACCTTTGGTCCTTTTTCTCAGGCTTTTTGTTACATCTTTATGGCTTGGATAATCAATCTTTTTATACAATCTCTTAATTATGACAAAATCATAAACTCAAAATCCGAAGAAATTAATAAACTCAAAACCGCCAATAATTTTTTTCACAAAGAATTTCAAATTGTTAACGAAAAACTTGAAAAGGTAAATCAATATATCATTACCATTACCGGCTCCCCTCAAAAGGTTAACAACCAACCGCAACGAGACTCTCAGCCCCTCCAAATTGATGAAAACTCAATTGAAAAAAAGGACAAAAATACACTTTATGAAATCAAAAATTCACGCGATAAATTCTTAGCCTTTTCCAATGCAACAGAATATCGCATAAAAAAAATTGAAAATGCCCTGAATGGCACAGGTCTCGCCATCAAAAGACCAAAAGTTGATCTTAAAAATATCAATCAACCAACTCAACTCCGCGAATATTCTCTAAACAACAAGTCGGAAACTCGAAAATTGTTCAAAGGTGGCCCAAAAAATGGTTTTGATTCTGAAATTGACAACGAATTATCTCAAAAAGAGCTTTCAAGTCCTGATTTTATTGAAGCTAAAATTGAGCAAGCAAAATTTAATAGCGAAATAGATTATCTAATAGTTCTTGAAAAACTTGTAAAATCCCTTCCGCTTTCTCAACCCATGAAAAACTTTTATATAACAAGCGGGTTTGGAACGCGCATCGATCCAATAACTCATCAACACACTCCTCATCGAGGTCTTGATTTCGTTGGATCTAATCATGAGAAAATTTTTAGCCCCTCCCCCGGAAGAATTGTGCTAGCGCGTTGGTTTAGTGATTATGGCAACGCTATTGTTATCGACCATGGGAACGGCATTACAACTCGCTATGGTCACCTTTCTAAAATTAAAGTTTTCGAAGGTCAGCGCGTAAAAAATGGCGAAGTAATTGGTTACCAAGGAAATACCGGACGAAGTACCGGTCAACATCTACACTACGAAGTTAGATACCGCAATATCCCTTTAAACCCAAAACGCTTTATTGAGGCAGGACAAATCCTAATTAACAACAACTCGCCTAAACATGTCGATATCTAATATCCAAGCTAAAGTAAACAAAGTTTCTATAAAACTAAATAACGACGAAAACGGCACATTAAATTCCAAGAAGTTAGAAATTTTAACTAATTTTAAATCCACTCCCACGATTATATCTCGAGATTTAAAAATTCAGGGCGAGGTTTTTAGTTCCGGAATTATTGAAATTTTGGGACAAATTGATGGCTCAATAAAAGGCAATTCTATTATTTTACGAGAAGAAGGCTTTATCAAGGGAACAGTTTTTGCTGAGAATTTCAGCATTCGCGGAAAGTTTGATGGCAAAATTAAGGCTAAAAACATCAGTATTGCCAGCAAAGCCGAAGTTATCGGAGAAATTGAATATGAATTATTATCGGTTGAAGATGGAGCCAGTATTGACGGGCATTTCAAAAAAACTAAGCTATAAATTACCACCCGAAATTATTGCTAATAACTTACAATCCCTAGCCAGCCCAAATTTTTTTACATATAAAGAGCAACCAGCTACCGACAAGGCTGAAGTCGGTTCAATCATTTCTTTTAATTCGTTACTTAACTTTTGTTGCCAATAAGAAATTTCTTCTTCCTTTATTTCAATTATCGCATCTAAAAGTTTTAAATATTTAAAACAACGATTTGAAATTTTTAATGTCCTAGCCCCATCTGCGATAGTCATGGGAGATTCTTCGTAGCCGACAATCTGATTTTTTTGAATAGATCGGTAAGCATCATTAGCATTCAGTGGTTCGCATCCATAAACTTTTATGGCTGAATCGATACCATTTTTTGCAATTATTGAGCCCGACAACAAACCGCCTCCGCCACATGGCGCAAATATTGCCTCAATCTCACTAATTTCTTCAAGAGCTTCGAGAACGCATGTGCCTTGTCCCGCGATTACATCATCATTATCAGATGGATGTATAAAAAAATAACCCTCGGACTGCTTTTCTTCGGCTAAACGATTGGCCTCACTTCTTCTTTCACATAAAACGACTTCGGCACCCAAATCTTTGGTCGCTTTAACCTTGATTGGAGATGTTATTTTTGCCATATAAATGACAACCGGAATATTAAATTTTTTGCCAACCATAGCAACCGCTTGAGCGTGATTCCCAGAGCTTTGTGCGACAATTTTATCGGGAAATTTACCGAATTTTTCTTTATAAGATAAAACAGCATTGAAAGCTCCTCGAGCTTTAAAAGATTTAGTTTCTTGGCGATTATCCATTTTTAAATAAATCTGCGCACCAATTTCATCGTTGATTTTTTTATTGGAAATAATTTCTGTGTTTTTAATATAATTTTTAACTCTATTGCGGGCCGATAAAATATCTTGAAATTTCAATTCACTCATAATTTTTGATTAATTTTATTTTCTTCAAGTCTTCAATACTTCAATATTAAAAATAAATTTCCATAGCTAAATGTATAAAAATTCTTACAAAAAAACTCGGATTGGCGACCGCAAATTAAGCCCCGAAACCCAAATGATGTCATACGGATATGATCCTTTTATGTCGGAAGGCGCAGTCAAACCTCCCGTATTTTTAACCTCAACTTTTGCCTTCAAAACCGCCGAAGATGGCGCAGAATTTTTTGAAGTAGCTACCGGCAAAAAGCCCGCCCCCGAAGCATCGGTTGGTGGTCTTATTTACAGCCGAATAAATCACCCCAACCTCGAAATAATTGAAGATCGAATTGCGCTCCTAGAAAATGGCGAATCTTGCGCAGTTTTCTCAAGCGGAATGGCCTCGATTAGCACCACAATTTTATCATTACTTCGACCTAACGAGGTAATTATTCACTCATCACCACTCTATGGTGGAACCGAAGGTTTGGTCAGAAATGTTTTAAAAGAATTTAACATAAAATCTTATGAATTTACTAACGGTCTTGATTACCAATCTTTAAAATCGCATTTTGAAGAAGCGCACAAAATTGGCAAAATTGGGGCAATTTTTATTGAAACTCCCGCCAACCCAACCAACGCCCTGATTGATTTCGAGATTGTACGAAAAGTTGTTGATGAGTTTAATCACAAACACAACCTACAAATTGTAATAATTTGCGATAACACGCTTTTGGGGCCGATTTTTCAAAAACCTTTGGCCAATGGGGTTGATTTGGTATGTTATTCGTTAACAAAATATGTTGGCGGTCATAGTGATTTAGTTGCCGGAGCAGTAATTGGGAAAAAAACCTTAATGGAAAAAATCCGAGGCTTCAGAATCGCTTTTGGTTCACATCTAGACCCTCATTCCTCTTGGATGATTGGTCGATCACTTGAAACTCTTTATTTGCGTATGAATTTCGCAACAAGATCAGCTGAAAAAATCGTTGATTGGCTCAATATAAAATTTCCGCAAGTAAAAATTTATCACCCCAAATACATAAAAAATCCCGATTACCAAAAAACCTTCTCCAAACAGTGCCTCGACTACGGAAGTACATTTTCTTTTGTAGTTGACGGTGGTCGAAAAAATGCTTTCAAGTTCATCAATTCATTAAAAATCTTTAAATCAGCCGTCAGTCTTGGCGGAACTGAATCGCTAGTTTGTCACCCAGCTTCAACCACTCATTCTGGATTATCCGAAGAATTACGCGAAAAACTTGAAATTTTCGAAGGGCTAATTCGCCTATCAATTGGCATCGAAAATACCGAAGACTTGATGGCCGATCTTAGTCAAGCTTTTAACGCCATTAATTCTTAATAACATGATTAAATTTGCCTCTTTTAATGTTAATTCGGTCAAAGCAAGGCTTCCTAGACTCAATGACTGGCTAAAATCCTCAAATCCTGATGTAATTTGCCTTCAAGAACTTAAATGCGAAGATCATAATTTTCCTTTCGAAGCAATGCTCGATTTGGGTTACAATTGCGCAGTTTTTGGGCAAAAAACTTATAATGGTGTTGCGATTTTATCGAAATATAAAATCGAAGAAGTGATCAAGGGTTTGCCAACAATTAATAACGATTCAGAAATCGATCAACAATCTCGATACATTGAGGCCGTAATTTCAATCGAGGGCGAAGTTTTTCGAGTTGCCTCGATTTATGTGCCCAATGGAGGTTCTTCTGAACTTCAAGAAAATCAACCCATCGATCAAACCTTAAAATTCAAATACAAAATGGCTTTTTTTGATAAATTAAAAAATCACCTCCAAAAAATTTCGCAATATGACGAAATGCAAATTTTTGCCGGGGATTTTAATGTTGCATGTGAAACAATTGATATTTATGACCCGCAAAAATTTGTGAATCAAATCCTTTTTCATCCACAAGAAAGACAAAAATTTCGACAAATTTTAAATTTAGGATTAATCGATAGTTTTCGGTCTAAAAATCCTCAGGCTCAAGCCTTTAGCTGGTGGGATTATCGTGGCAATTCTTACGCTAATAACAAAGGAGCGCGCATTGATTATATTTTAACCTCCCCAAATGTTTGCGACCGAATTCTCGAAGCAAATATTGAAGAAAAAAATATCCGCGACCAAGAAAAACCCTCCGACCACGCCCCCGTTTCTATCATAATTGAATAATTTGATGAATAAAATTCTAAATATTTTAATCAACGAAGACCCCGCATTGATGAAGCTTGGGATCAACACCACTTTGCTTTATGCTTTATTCTGCGCAACCGAAATTGATCTTGAAGTAAATTTTATTCGCCTCGATGAAAACCCCGATTTTCCAAATCAAATTCAAAATATATATAAAATTGATAAAAATTTTGCCCAATTATTATTTAAAAATTACCAAGATGCGAATCAGCAAATTCGCGATTCTGCATATTTTTTAGAAAAATATGATGCACCCAATCTTGGCGAGGTTTTAAAGCAAAATGAGATAGAAAATTTTATTTTAAAAATCAAAGACTCAGATTTTATAAAAAAAGCCTTAAATGGTGTGCTCTTAAATCGTATCGAGCCAATGAAACCGCCTTTTCCTCCGCATGGCAAAAATGATATAAATCAATTTTTAAAAAATTT
>RFYG01000110.1 GCA_009925685.1 Pseudomonadota bacterium | reverse complement strand
ATTTGGTTAATTATATTTTCCAAGTCATTTTCTGGGAGTTTTAATTTCGAAGGATTTTTGGCAAAAAAGATCACAAAAAAACTAACCAAAATATCTTTAGGAAATTCTATTAATAATTGGTTAATTTTAAGCGAATCAAAATTATCAATCCTAAGTTCATTTTGAAAATTTTGATAAAGTTGGATAAATTTTTTTTCAAAATTTGTAGCTCTAAAATTTTCATAAAAAAGGTTTTTATCAAAATTATTACTTATAAAAATTGTAATTATTTTGCTTAAAAATAAATTTTTTTTTGGTATAAAATTAATAAAATCTAAAAGTCGTTCAAAGCCTAGATTATCAATGCTTGATTGCCATAGTATTTCATCGAAATTTTGATGATTAATTATTTGTAAAATTTTATTTAATTGTTGGTGATTTGGTGATTTTAAGATTTTACAAAATTCATCACGAACGCGCTCCTTTGATATAATTTTAAGCGATTCTTTTAAATCAATACATGCTTGCAATCCTTGTTCGTCAAGGTTTTCACTGTAGTAACTTGAAAATCTAAAAAATCTTAAAATTCTCAAAAAATCCTCTTTTATTCTTTGTCTGGGGTCGCCGATAAAACAAACCCTTTTATTATTTAAATCATTTATGCCGTTAAAATAATCATAAATATTGCCGGCTCTATCAATATAAAGAGCGTTAATCGTGAAATCTCTTCTATTTGCATCTTCAATAAAATCATTGGTAAAAGCTACTTTGCAATCGCGTCCAAAATGCTCTAAATCTTTGCGTAAAGTAGTAATTTGAAATTGGAAATCACCAACCAACGCGGTGATTGTTCCATGCTTTAAGCCAGTTGGAATTGATCTGATATTGTTTTGTGAAAGTAAATCTTGAACTTTTTTGGGTTCAAATTTGCAGGCAAAATCAAAATCATGAATTTGTTGGTTAAGTAATAAATCCCGCACACAACCACCAACCAAGCGAATATTGTCACCGAAAATATTAAAAATAATTTGAGTTTCGCGGGGAAGTTTAGATAAAATTACAGATTTTTCGGTGTTTGAGATCATTTTATGGTGATTAAAAATAGACCAAATTCATCGGCTTTCTTGATAACATTTTCTTTGTCTATGACTAAGGTGCTGTTGGCTTCGATGGCGATGCCAATAATTTTGGCTTTGGCGCATTTTTCGATGGTTTCAACCCCAATTGTAGGAAGATCAGCCTTGTTAGTTTGATAAATTTTTTTCATTTTAATTAAAATTGCATTTTTGGCAAATTCATTTTTAAGTTTGGCGCATCTATCTATCATTTCATCGGTTCCTTCAAGTGCCTCAACAGCAATAATTTGTTTTTGCGAAACTATAATCGATTGCCCAACATCGAATTTTGAGAAATGTTTGATGGCTTTGGCGCCAATTTCGATGTCGATTAAATTTTGAGTGTTAGGCGAAACTTTTGTTAAGGTAGTTTTTGTTGATATAATGCAATCAAGTAGTTCATCAATTCTAACAATTTTTAAACCTTCTTTTTCAAAGAAATTTATAACTGTTTTAAGAACTGCATCATCTCCTAAAATTTTGTTGGCGATGATTTTACCAAGTAAAATTGCACCCTTTTTATCTACCTTTAAACTTGCAAAGTTCGGCTTGTTAACTGCTCCGATAAAAACAATATGGTTTAAATTTTCATGATTAAGTATTTTAAGAAATTTTTCAATTTCCCCGTAGCCGAGGGTTATTGGATTAAATTTTGAGTAATCAATTTCATAATTTTCGCCATGTAATAGGAATAATTTAAAGCGTCGATTTTTGGTTAAACAATCATCAATTAATATTTTTGGTAACTGACCGCGTCCCGCGAATATAGCAATTGGAAAAAGGTTAGAATTATCCGGCATGGTTTAAAGAAGCACCTCCATCAATTGATAAAATTTGGCCATTGACAAAATCATTTTTAAGTAAAAATTCGAGAGTTTGTAAAATATTTTTGACATCACCAATTCTTTTTAGCGGAATAATTTTTGATGTTTCATTGAGATGGCTTGGTTCTGAGTTAACATCGGACAAAATATAACCGGGTGCGATGCCATTTACTCTGATTTTGGGCGCTAATTGAAGCGCAAGCATTTTGGTAAATTCGGCTAAGCATTTTTTCGATAAAAGATAGTAAAAATATTTAGTATCGTACCTCGCGATATTTTTGTCGATCATATTAATAATTTGGGCGTCAGAGATGTTGTTGTTTAAAACATTTTTAGCAAAAAAATTACTTAGATAACTTGGAGAAATTAAATGGATGGCAAGGTTTTTTTCAAACTCGTCTTCGATATTTTCAATGAATTTTGATTTATTAAAAATCGAAGCATTATTTATCAACAATTTCCAATTTTTAAAATTTTGCGTCATAAAATCGATAATATTTTGTACGCAAGATTTGTTGGTTAAATCGCCACCAACAATAGCACTTTTTACACCAAATTTTTGAATCAAAAAATCAGCTAATTCTTGAGCTTGTTGACTAGATTTATTGAAATGAATAACCACGTCATAGCCATTTTGCGCCAAAAATATTGCCATTTCTTTGCCAATTCTTTTGCTACCTCCCGTAATAAGAGCGCATTGATTAGTTTGATTGATCATTGTTATTGTGATATATTTTTATTTGCTGGAGAAGAGCGCGCAAAACTTCGTCAATTCCATCATTGGCAAGGGCCGAGATTTTAAAAATTTGTGCAACTTGATTGTGGTTTTTGCTAGCAAATTTTTTGAGTTGATTAAATTTTTTAGTTAAATCTTTTGAGTCAATCATATCGATTTTGTTGAGAGCTATAATTTCGGGTTTAGCAAGCAATTCCTCATTGTATCCAGCTAATTCTTGACGAATAATATTGTAATTTTCAACGATATTTTCAGCGGTTGCGTCAATTAGATGAAGTAAAACACCGCATCTTTCGATGTGTTTTAAAAATCTATCACCCAAACCTTTTCCTTCGCTTGCGCCTTCAATTAAACCCGGGATATCGGCCAGAACAAATTCTTGATTATCGACATAAACAACTCCCAATTGTGGCTTTAGAGTTGTAAAAGGGTAGTCGGCAATTTTGGGTTTAGCTCGAGTGGTTACTGATAAAAATGTTGATTTGCCAGCATTTGGCATACCTAGCAATCCGGCATCTGAAAGAAGTTTTAATTGAAGTCTAATCCATAATTTTTCACCTTCTTCGCCTTTTTGCGCATAAGTTGGTGCGCGATTTATTGAGCTTTTGAAGTTTGAGTTACCGAGCCCGCCTCGTCCACCTTTGGCGATGATAATTTCTTCGCCATCATTCATAAGGTCGGCAATTAGCTCATGATTTTCTTCGCTAAAAATTTGTGTACCAATTGGAACATTCAAAACTAGGTTCTCACCTGATAAGCCATTTTGGTTGCGACCCCTTCCAGACTCACCATTTTTTGCAAAAAAATGTTGTTTAAAACGAAAGTCAATTAGGGTATTGAGATTTTTAACGCATCTAAAAATTACGCTACCGCCACGACCTCCGTCACCACCATCTGGACCTCCGCGCGGAATAAATTTTTCTCGACGAAAGCTTGAAGCGCCGTTTCCACCATTTCCTGATTGAATGTGAATTTTGGCTTCATCAATAAATTGCATAAATCAATAATTTTATTGTAAAAATTTGTTTAAAAAATGATATTTAATTGGAATTTGATTATTTCGAAAA
>RFYG01000109.1 GCA_009925685.1 Pseudomonadota bacterium | reverse complement strand
AGTAAAAAAAGAGTAAAAAAGACATAACAAAAGAGTAAAAACCCCTCTTAACCCAATAAAATCAAGCCTTCAGTTTTTTCGGATTTTTTTCAATAAATAATAAAAAAGGGAAGCCCGCTATTGCTAAGACTTCCCAGTTCAATCAATAATTAAGATAATTATTGGTTTTTATTTTTCAATACTAAAACGCATAGTTTGCGCTAATTGCAACGGCTCTTTCCATAAATATTTCTTTGGATTTAAAATAATAATCCATAGAAACGGAGAAATTATTGTCAATTAAATAGTAAATAGATGCTCCGGGAATAAGCATTGAGTTTTTCTTGCCACCTAACAAATTAGAGCCACTATAAATCTTTTCCTCGACCTGTACATTAGCCAAGTTAATTGTTGGCAAGAATTTTCCTACTTGATAACCTAATCTAATAATATCAATTTTAGTATCAATTCTAGCGGTAGCTGGAAGCCCGCCTTGTCTAGTTAATACATTAGCGGTTTGAGGTCTATTTAAAATTCTATTGGTTTGAGCAATCACATTAAATTTATCAACTTTTAATTGCAAACCAGTTTGTAAATCAAAATAGGTTTTAGTTTCAGTGATAAATTGAGGGTCTTGAATGTCTGGTGTCAATAATTGACCAGAGACCATAAAATTTACATCGAAGTCTTTAGTTATATTGATTGCATTTGCAGAATTTATTGCAATCAAAGATAATAATAATTGTATAATAAATATTTTTTTCATTTTTTGTTTATGATTTGTTAATAAAAGGGTAGTGTGGTTAATCTCTATTTGCACCAATTTTTATTTTTTTTATCGCCAAAATATGCAACAGCTAAATTTTTTTTAATTAATTCATCACCAACATTTAAATCATTGACAAATACTTTAGCGTCTATACGACCGCCGTATTTATCCCACTTAATATCGGTTATTTTTATAATTTTATTTTCAATAAGTTTTTTTGTTAATTCAGCTGCTTTTAAAGCTAAATCTTTTTCTTTTTTACATTTACCCTTTTTTTCTGGCGTATCTATACCTAAGATTCTTACACTTAATCCTAACTCTCTAAGAATACTTGATTTTTCGCTTGTATCAATAACAAAAGTATCGCCATCAGTAACTCTAATTACTTTTTCAATAAAATAATTTTCAGCTTTGGCGGGTGATATTAATAGTAAGAAAATAAAGAATAAAATCATATTATTCAATGGTAATTTTGGATAAGTTAAACTCTTGTTCATTGTCGATTATGTTTAAAATTATCGGCTTTTTTTGAGTTATGTTGTAAAAATTATTAAAAGCCTTTGTACTATCAGCGAGCCAATATTTAAAACCATTAAAGTTTTTTACAAGTCTTGTTCCAAAAATAATACAGCCTTCAATATCATTGATAGAATTTCCAGCGTGTAGTCTTACGCCTTCTCTATTTTTAATTTTTAATACTAAATACAAATCTTTTTTAAAACGTGGTGAATAGGTCATTTCGCATTTATAACGACCCGCTGGAATACAGCAAGATTCGTTTATAGTGGTGTTTGGTTTGTCGCTATAATTTGTCAAACCATTGAAATATTTTGGTCTTTCTAGTGTATAACAAATTGGTTTTTCGTAGTTTTTACACGCAAGAATAGAATCATTGCTTAAAGGATAATCATCAATTGTCGCTTTAAGTTTAATTTTTTGATAAAGCCTCCCAATTGTGGCATCATTTCCTTGTTCAGTATAAAACCTGTACAAGTTAAATTCTAGCGGTTGTGATTTTTTTCTTATTTTATCTATTATCCACATTTTTTTCTGATTTAAACCTTTCAAAACATTGTGTTTGCAAAGAGGATTCGATACACCCGCACTCTTTAATAGATTGTATTTGTATTAAAATTAATTTTATTGGTTTAAATTTTTGATTGCCATATACTAACTCAGCATGTTTCCACGTTATATCTGGCAAATTCTCACAATAATTATTTGTCGCCAAATATTTGTTTGAGCAACCTATCGTCATCATAATTAGTGCTAGACTCAATCCTTTTTTTAATAATTTCGACATTTTGTTTAACATTTAAATTTTGATTTTTTACTTCTTCCTCGATTTTTTTATATTCATCAATTTGTTGTACAAGTTTTTCAACTTCTTTGCATTTCCAATATAACAGAAGGCAAGCCATAATTAATAAAGTAATACGAGCAATTAGAATATATTGATTAAAGAAGTATTTTAATTTATAAATCAAATTTATCATTTTTTAAATAATCCTTTTATATCAATTATATTTGCACCTAAAATAGAAAGTTGCACGCCTGCAACGAAAGGAATAAAGCCTGCGAGTAGGCGTACAACATCTCCTGTTATTTTTTCATTATGAAACATAGAAAACTTAAAAATTATTGTCAATACTAAAATTTCATATAATAAGGCTAGTATAAATAATATTACTGAACCAACAATTTTAAGATTATTTTTCATTTTTCATAATTTTTAAAATTAATTCCACAGAATTGACAACATTGTCAATCTTGTGGTTTACCTGCGTTATTTTCGCAAAGTTATCTAAATCTCTTTTTTGATTTTCCTTATCCATATTTTCCAGTTTTGTTTTTAAATCAGCGACAGTTGTTTTTAAATCTATATATTCATCTTTGGTTTTTTTGGTTTTGTACAATAGTTGTATTGCTTTTTTTAAGATAACAAAAGCAATCACTAATTTCACAACAATTGCGTAAAAACCTTCGCTTATGATTTGTTTTACAAGTTCCAAGAATTTAAAGTCCATTTTTTAAAGCATTAAATTTTTGGTCAATGTATTCTTTTATTCTTGCTTCCGATGCGTTTATTTCGTTCTTAACGAAAATTCCCATATTTTCTTTGTTTTCGTAATCTTTTAGTTTAAAAAAATTTTTCGTGTTCTGTATTGCTAGATAAACAAAAAAACAAACAAATAACAATGAAAACTCTGGTGCTTGTTTCATTAAATTAAATATACTGATGAAATCCATTATTTTTTCCTCCATTTTCTACCACCGAATAAAACCACGGCAATATACATTGCCTTAGCTTTCCATGTAGGAACATTAAGACATCTTAATCCTTCGTAAAAAATAAAATCAGCATCACGGCGGGGCATATCAAAAGGACAAGATTTATTATATAAGAAATCATGTACAACGGCAATTTCTACACCTTTGTCAGTTGCAGAAAAAATAGATTTAAATATAAAAGGAACGCTAAAACCATTGGTTATAAATCCAGCGGGTACAATGTAAGAGTTTGATAATTCCTGACCGCCGAAGGTGTGTTTATAAATAAAATCTTGTTCGACTTTAAAAACATCTTTTTTTATAGCGGAGAAAATTAATTTTGATTTTATTTCGCAGGCGTTCATTTTTTATTGAAAATTAATGTCAATTTTATCAACTTCTTCGATAGTTTTAGCAGACAGTATTTGCTGTTCGATGATATCATAAAGTTTTTGACTTGTTATAACTCGATTAAAAATGTGCGAAAAAATATCTTGAATAGTGTTAAAATCCAACAATATTGTAATATCTTCACCATTAATTGTTTTGGTGCTGTAAGGAATGTTTAACTTTTCATTTATGTTAAAATCAGAAGTTAAAGACAAATTATTTACTTTTGATTCTATTTCGTCATATATAAATAAATTTTTAGTATCGGCAGGAATTAATTTTATATTTTCTAGGATTTTACACAAAGATTGAATGTTTTCACACAACAATTTCATGGTTGATCTATTTTTTAAAAAAGAACCAACTGAAAGAATTGTATCTGATGATCTTAACGAAGAGGTATCGCTAATTACAAAAACTGCATCTGTATATTTGATTGTTTCAAAA
>RFYG01000108.1 GCA_009925685.1 Pseudomonadota bacterium | reverse complement strand
TCAGGCTTCTTTTCGTCAGCCTTTGCCGGAGTTGCAGTTGCTGGGGTTGTTGCAGTTGCTCCAGCAATTGGAGTAGTTGTTTTTTCATCCTCTGACTTACCGCGACCAATTATACTAGCAATCAAGAAATTTCCTTTTTTTAGAAGTTTAACTCCTTGGGGTAATAATAAATTATTAGCTCTAAATTTTGATCCGACATGAAGGGATCCAACATCGACCTCAATTGTTTCGGGAATAGATTTTTCGCCATCGCAAAACACTTCAAGCTTTCTGGCGACAACGTGGAGAAAGCCACCTTTTTTAAGACCGGGTGATTTATCTTGGTTTGTGAATTTAATCTTTGGCTTTGCACGAATTGGCTTATTCTCTTCGCAAAGCATAAAATCAATGTGAACTGGCTTGTCAGAAACCGGATCTAGCTCAACTTTATGAGCGATAACTCGAGTTTTTTTGCCTGAAATTTCAAGATCGATTACCGAAGTTAAAATAACGCCTTTTTGAAATTGTTGTTCAAACTCTCGTGAATTAAGGGCAAGGTTTATGTTACCTTTTTTTGAATATATAATCGCTGGAATTAATCCTTGTCTTTTAATTTTACGAGAGGCTAGGGTGCCAAGTTGTTCGCGGTTTTCAGCTTTTAATGAGATTGACATATTTATGTTCTCCAATATTTATAAAATTATTTAGTAATTTTCTGCATTATTTTTTAAACAAGACTTATTAAAATAAGCAAAATTAATTTTTGATTATCAAAAAAGTTAGTAATTAAAAACCAACTTTATGATGCGTGTCTTTAGATAAATTTTTGATTAATAATCTTTGCAATAAATATCCAACTAAAAACAAAATTTAAGTGAAATATTAAATTTAAGATGATTAAAAGATAGAAAGATTTGTCCTAAAAATTGCAAGCAAAGCATGATATGAGCGGGTAAAACAAAAATCAAGATGATTTTATATGTTTTTCAAGACTTTCCAAAACTTCATCTACATGTCCTTTAACTTTAACGCAAGACCAAGTTTCGAGCACTTTTCCAAGTTTATCAATTAAAAAAGTTGAGCGGTTAATGCCAAAGTATTTTTTGCCAAACATTGATTTTTCTTGAATAACTCCATAAGAATTACAAACATCACCCGACTCATCAGCAAGAAGAGGTACCGAAAGTTTGTATTTTTCAATAAATTTGCAATGGCTGGCAATGTTATCTTTAGAAATTCCAACTACAACACAATCAAGTTTCTCAAATTCTAGGATTTTTTTGCTAAAGTCTTGGGCTTCAATCGTGCAACCCGGGGTATCATCTTTGGGATAAAAATAGATAACCACAAATTTACCCTTAAGTTCTGCTAAATTAAATTCGTTTCCTTCATCGCTTGGCAAAGAAAAAAGTGGTGCAACTTGACCAATTTCAATTGTCATAATTTATGAATTTTTTTTAGATTTTTTGTTTTTTTCTGAATTATCAGTGGAGTTGTTTTCAGAAGATTTGATTTGGGAAATTACCTCATTAAACTGGGATTGACTGCATAATCCAAGAAGAACTAGATCGCGAGGTTTGATGTTTTTCATGTTCCAGTGTGAGCGAGAACGAATTGAATCGATCATTTTATCGGTGGTTCCGATAAGTTTTTTAATTTGTGAGTTGGTAATTTCTGGGTAATATTTTAATAAGTAAAAGATGCCATCAGGCTTATCTTGGCGTCGCGCTATCGGAGTATATTTTGATTGTTTTTCAGAAATTTTTATTTTGCTTGAGGCGCTTTTGTTTAAAACCAAGGTTGCCTTTAAATCATTTTCGCATCTTTTGATTTCCTCATCAGTAAGTTGGCCAGATAAAATTGGGTTTTGACCAATTATGCCAGATGCGACATCGCCATCGGCAATACCTTGGACCTCGAGTTCGTGAAGTCCACAAAATATTGCAATTTGTAAAAAAGTAAGCGAAGTATTTTCAACTAGCCACACAGCAGTGGCCTTGCGCATTAAAGGTAATTCTTGCATGATTTTTATAATTAAAGCTTTAAAATGATTTGTGTGTTTTATTAAAAAACTTTATAACTTTAAAAGCAAGCAAACATTATGTTAATCGCATTATCTCCGGCTAAATCTTTGGACTTCGAAACCAATTTTATGTTATCGAATAAATCGTCGCCAATATTTTTAAAAGATACTCAAAAATTAGTGGCGGAATTAAAAAAATTTTCAATCGAAGATTTGAAGGGTTTAATGAGTATTAGTGAAAATTTAGCCAAATTAAATTTCGCACGCTTTCAAAATTTTAATCATACTAAAAAAAGGCAAGCAATTTTAGCTTTCGATGGCGATGTTTATGATGGGATTGATAAAAAAAATTATGATCTTGAGGATTTTAATTTTGCTCAGAATCACCTCATAATTCTATCCGGACTATATGGTTTTTTGAGGCCTCTTGATGAAATATCTCCGTATCGACTTGAAATGGGAACCGATTTCAAAAAAACCAGTTTTATTTCAAAAAATTTGTACGAATTTTGGGGGGATAAAATTACTTTAGAAATTAATAAAACCAAATCGCAATACCTTATAAATTTAGCTTCAAATGAATATTTTCAATCAATTAATCGAAAAATTTGTAACAAAAAAATCATCGATATTATTTTCAAAGAAAAGAAAGGTGGGGTTTATAAAATAATTGGCATTAATGCCAAGAGGGCGAGGGGTTTAATGGCAAATTTTATAATTAAAAATAAAATTCTTAACCCTAACGATTTAAGAGATTTTAAATTAGAAAAATATCAATTTTCCTCTCAATTTTCAGATTCAAATCAATTGGTTTTTATTCGATGAAATTAATCGCAAATCACAAATATAAAAACTTCACAATTCATCATTATGATGAGATTTTGAGCACAAATCAATCGGCATATAATTTAGCTGAAAATCGACAAATTTTTGATCGCGAATTAATTTTAGCAAATCTTCAAACAAAAGGGCGTGGAAGGCTTGACAGGGCATGGTCTTCGCCACTTGGAAATTTATATTTTTCATTAATTTTACAACCTAAAATAAATTTAAATCAAATTTCAAAAATTTCATTTGTTGTAAGTTGTGCAATTCAAAAAACTTTTGAAAAAATTTTTAATCAATTTGAAATACAAGCTGAAATAAAAAATAAATGGCCAAATGATTTGTTGATCAATAATCAAAAGGTCGCAGGAATTTTAATTGAAGGTAAAAATTCTGAAAATTTAAATGAATTTTTAGTGGTCGGAGTTGGAATCAACGTAATTTCAAATCCAACTGATACAATCTTTCCGGCCACGAATTTAGCTAGTTTTTCAATTAATATCTCAACGCTAGATTTGTTAAAATTATTTCTTGATGAGTTTGAAGTTTTATATGAAAACTGGTTAAAATTTGGCTTTAAAAATATTCGTGAATTGTGGTTAAAAAATGCTTTTAATTTAGATCAAAATATCATTATAAAACCCAATAATATAAGTATTTCGGGGGTTTTCAAAAATATTGACGACGGCCTGGCTACATCGTTCGCGCCCGCACATATATTCTATTTGACCCGTGAGAGGATTCACATAACGAAACGCGCTCGTTCCATCCTTTGTTATTTCCTGCTCTGAAATGACGCGCGTCAATTCATCGCTCCTATTCTCAGGATTAAAAAACATGGAAATTTGCTCGGATGGTTTTATACTCTCATCCCAAATGATTTCTAGAAATACGTCGGCCAGGACGGCGCGATATCTTACTCGGTCTTCATCCGAAGGAATTTCCGGTGAATTGCGGATATTGTCGTGCATCCACGAAATCATTGAGAGCACGTTGAACTCGCGTTTATATGACTCGCCCGTGTATCGTTTATTCAAAACTTCCATAATTTCGGGCGGAATATCTAACGGTGA
>RFYG01000107.1 GCA_009925685.1 Pseudomonadota bacterium | reverse complement strand
GAAGATGTTAAATATATTCCCGGTTTTGCTCAACCTTTTATTAATCCTCCAGAAAAATCTAGAGCAGGAAAAATACATAGAGCTAATGCTTTAAGACAAACAGGAGTTGATCCTTATATGTATCGCGGCTTTATTCCTAATTTTTTTGCTGATGCTAAAAAATCTAAATTAAAACAAAGCCTCGAACGCGGAAGAGATTTTGAAAAACTTGTTGGTGAGTATATTGGAGAACCTCCATCTTGGAATGGTGCGGTTGATTTTAAAGTAGTGCCTAATATACCAGATGATACTAGCTTAGGTTTTAATAAAAAATATTATGATTCAGGCACTTTTGCGGATGCTCATAGCGGTCTTGGACACACGAACCCACAAATTGCAGGTAAAATTATTAGACATTCTAAATTAACATATAAAAATTTATTGCAACATTCCAATGAAGATTTTTGGTTTGATGATAATGAATTAGTTTTCGTTCCAGATTTTACAGAAATCATAGGAAAAGGCCAAGATGACGAGTTTTTAAATAAAACAAAAATTTCTAGTTTATCTTCTGATTCTAAAAGTGAATTCTTAAAAGGTTTAAGTCGTGAAGAAATGCAGAAAGCAATGAATCAAAAAATTGTTCTTCATTACTATAAAGATAGAGTAAATTTAAGTGGTGGTTTCATTCCTAATTTTGCTCCTCCTACAAGTGCAATAAGAATTCCTTGGTTTAAAAAATTTGGTAATCCTGCTTTTGATACTATTCAACCTGCTTTAGGAATATCTAAAGCAAGTGATACAGAAACTTTCAGACAAATAAATTTTAAAAGCACTGCTGAAGGCGCAGATGAAAAAGGAGATAATAATATATTTGCTCCATTGTTTGAGGATTTTGCATTTAAAGCAATGCAATTAGTTTCTCAACAAGATGTAAAAGACGATTTAATAAGAGGTTATGTATTGCAACCAAAAACAAATCAAAAACAATCAGCATTTGATGCTGCATTAAAAGAAGCTGGTGTAGGTATAGAATACAAAGGTTACCCAAAAAAGAATTTAACTGGAAGCATTACTGGAGAATTGACAAGAAAATATGAAACACTATCTAAGACTAATCCCGCAGCAGCCGCAAAACTAAAAGAATTAATTATTGCTTTTAATGAAGTAGGTCATGAAAATCAAATAACTTCAGAATTAGGTAAAAAACTTTTTGGTCCTTTAGCTGGTACGAGTTATTCTCAAATGTTGAAGAATAGCCCTAGTCTTGTAAAAGCATTGTCCGCAGAAACAGATAGCTTATTAAATAATTATGTAAAAAATCCTGCGTTTTTAGCAATGGCTGCTGCAAATGGTTTTATTCCTAATTTTGCAGGAAAAGAAATTAGTACTAAATTTTTTAGAACAAAAACTGGTTTTGGTGAGCCTTTTTCTAAAGAAGGAGGAACTGGATTAAGTGGTACTGTTTATAGACAACCCGGTTTTAAATCATATGGATATCAATTAAAAGAGCAGTTGAATAATATGGTAATGTCCATATTAGGTAATAATGTTTTTATACCTGATACTTCTTATATAAATCCAAAATTAACAGATGATGTTAACGCTTATGCTGAAAATTCTGCTAGAGTTGCAGCTTTGAGACTATCAAGCGCAGGGAAAACCAAGTCGCTTGGTATGGAAAGAGGAATGATGAGCGAAGCGTTTGGAAATTCAAGATACGTCTTTAATCCAAATTCAGTATATACCGGTCAAGTTTCTGGAAGAATGAAGAGAGTTAACTATGATCGACTCTCAGATGTTTTAGGAGTTTTTTGGTCTAGTAATCCAGAAACTAAATCTGCTTGGGAAGATTTGAAATCACTTTCTGAAAGCGGTAAATATGAAGATAAAGAAAAAATTAGACCCAAGACAGCTTTATTGAAAAAAGCTTATAATGATTGGCTTGCTAAAAATCAATACATTGGAACAAGGGTTAAATTAAGTGATTATCGTCAAGGTGCTGAAGGTGTGAGAGGCGCAAATTATGCAGCTTTAAGATCTGATTTGGCTGGTGTTTCTAATCTTCAAAATCTTGGCGAAATGGAGAAATTGAAAAAATACAAAGAACAAGGAATTTTCTATGGCGATTATAAAAATAATAAAGCCATGTACGATAAGATGGGGCGTTGGACATATAACGCTGCAAGTAAGAAAATGATTTTGAATTCAGCATCAGGTTTTATTCCTAATTTAGCTGATGTTGGAGTATTAACTGGCGATTCTTTAAAAGGTGCAGCATATAAACAAGCATTACAATTTTTAGCTGATACTAATAAACCAATTAGCTCAATAATCGGTCCCGCAGGTTCAGGAAAAACAACTCGCGCCGTTAGTCAATATGGTGGCGAGATAATGACTGGTACTGATTTTAATAAATATAGTAGTTATGTATTTGATAGAGCAGGATTTGAAGTGCCTCAAAAAGATACAGTTTCTGCTGAAAATATTAAAAAGATCATGGGTAAATCAAACATGATCGATATTTTAATTGGTTCAAGAAGTACAATTAAATCTGCTAGAGAAAAAAGAGTTGCTCAAGGAGATCTTAATATTCCCGGCAGAACTGGTTTACAAGGTGGTAATAAAGGTATTCGTGGATTTACAAAAGCTGTTCGTGAATTTGCAAAAAATAATCCTCAAGCAAGAATTTTGAGAATGTTATTAAATGAAGATGGAACATTTTCTCATCAAGAAATCGGTAGTCTTAAATCTGCTTTAGGCTTTATACCCAATTTTGCTTATAAACAAGCAGTAATGGGCTTAGAAGAAAGCATGAGCGGTAATAAAGCTATCTTCGATACAAAACCTTTCCCACACATCAGAAACAGCAGTCAGCCAACATTTAGTTCAGCAATAGCTGATCATGGTGGTTTGGGAAATGCATTGAGCGATTCAATGAGAGGGCAGAAAGCTGCTGGATTAATGAATAGAGGATTTGTTCCTAACTTTGCCAAAGGAGACAGAGGTATAAGTGGTAGAAATATTGATTTTGCAACTGCTACTGGTGGTTTAATGCCAGGAATGGGTTCTCAACTTTCTAATGAAGCTAGAAAAAAATTAATCGCCGCGATAAATGATGAAATAAAATCATTTAAAGCAGGTAAAATATCTAGAGATCAATTGCGTAATAATACAGATCAATTAATGAAAGCTCAAAATTTGGGCGTTAAAGCTCAAGAAGATCTAAATAAAAGAATAAATGAAAATGTTAAAAATGTTGAAAAGTTAAATGAACAAAGCAAAAAATCGATAGCGTCAAAAATTTTTGGGGATAAAAAAGGAGAATCTTTTGATAAGACTATTCAGTCTCGTCTTGGAGGTGTTAGTGGAATCTTAAGTGGATCTTTGATAGGGGGTCAGTTAGAAAATTTGATTCAAGGAGGAAGAGAAAGATATCAATTATCGGCTGGTGAAAAGTTTGGTGTAAGTGCTAGTAGTGGTGTTTTGACCGCTGCTACTACTGGTGCTGAAATTGGTGCTTTTATTCCTGCATTAGGTCCTGCTGCTGGCGCTGCAATTGGTGCGTTAATTGGTCTAGGAAAAGCAGCTTATGATTCACAAGAAACGCTAGAAGACATGCAAAAAGCTTCGGAAAACTATGCGGCTATAACCAGAAAAACATCGGAGGCCGCAGAAAATTATATTCAACAGCTTTCTGATATAGCAAAAATTGAAAATGCTGCTGATAGAAACATAGCTACATTTAAATTACAAGAGACTTTTGATGAAATAAATAAAGTATCTCCAGCGTTAGGTAAAAAATTCTTAGAAGCTGGTGGAGATATCACAATAATGCAAAAAGCAATAAAAGACTTTGTCAAAACTACTCAAGAAGTATCTTCTGCTAAAAAAATAAAATCTAATTTAGCACAGTTTTCTCAAGATTTAAAAGATTTAAGCGCGAGAGACAAAAGAGAAAAACTTCTAAAAAAACAAGGT
>RFYG01000106.1 GCA_009925685.1 Pseudomonadota bacterium | reverse complement strand
TTTATTATTAACTATATTTAATTTTTAATTTGAAATTGTACTAATCTTAACTTTCAAACATATGGAACTTAAATCAAAAAACTTAACTATTTCAATGCCATCTGATCTATTCTATTCCCTAGAAAAATCAGCTTCTGCACTCGATAGAAGTAAAAATTACCTTGTTAGAAAATCTTTAGAATTGTTTTTGATAAACAATAAATTTTATCAAAAACCGGTTAAAAAAATTAACGCCGTTAGAACTCGCAAGAAAAGAAAAATTTTTGCCGGATCAGCTGAAGCTTAATAAATAGAAACCAAAAAAATTAATTATAAATATTATTTTAACACCACAAAAACCCACTCATCAAAATTATATCAATAAAAGTTTTTCGAATTTTTTGATTTGATCTCGAAGGATCGCCGCTCTTTCAAAATCCAAATTGGTAGCGCATTCAAGCATCTCTCTTTTCATTTTTTCTATATCTTCGAAACTTATTTTTTGACGCTTTAAATCTTCATCATTTTTCTTGGAATATAAATTCTCAAGAGCAGAGGTAATAGGTTTTTGAGTGGTTTTGGGTGTTATGTTATGTTTTTGATTATACTCGATTTGAATATTGCGTCTTCGCGAAGTTTCGGCTAAAGCCTTGGTAATTGATTTGGTTTCTTTTACTTTCGGAGTTTCGCGCAGCGCGACCAATTGTCTGAATCAAAGAAGTTTCGTTGCGCAAAAAACCTTCCTTGTCGGCATCTAGAATCGCTACCAAGGCGCATTCGGGGATATCTAAACCTTCACGAAGTAAATTAACTCCAACTAAGCAATCATGTTTTCCTAAACGCAAATTTTGTATAATCTCAATTCTATCAAGCGTATCAACATCGGAATGCATATAAACTACATTAATCCCCATATCCAAAAAATAATCGGTTAAGTCTTCCGCCATTTTTTTGGTTAAAGTGGTTACTAGCGTTCTAAATCCTTTATCTCTGACCATTTTAACCTCCTCAAGCAAATCTGCGACCTGATTTTTGGCACTGCGAATTTCGCACACCGGATCAAGTAAACCCGTAGGGCGAATAATTTGTTCGACCACCCTTCCCTCAGATTTTTGTAACTCATATGCACTTGGAGTTGCGGAGACATAAATGGTTTGAGGTTTAAAACCTTCCCATTCACTAAATTTTAGCGGACGATTATCAAGAGCGCTTGGCAAACGAAAGCCATGTTCAACTAAAACTGATTTTCGCGCAAAATCGCCTTTCGACATTCCATCAATTTGCGGAACCGAAACATGACTCTCATCGACAAAAAGAAGTGCATCTTGAGGCAGATATTCAAAAAGAGTCGGGGGTGGCGAGCCAGCCTCACGACCCGTCAAATAGCGCGAGTAATTTTCGATTCCTTTACAACTTCCAAGCGAAACCATTAATTCCATATCGTAGGTTGTGCGCTGGTTAAGTCTTTGCATTTCAACAATTTTGCCGGCCTTTTCGAGTTCAAAAAGTCTTTTGTTTAGATCATCTTTAATCGTTATTAAGGCTTTTTGCACAACATCAGCCGGCGCCACATAATGCGATGAAGGATAAATTGCGATTTTAGAAATTTTACTAAAAATTTCTCCCGTAAGCGGATCAAATTCACTAATTTCATCGATTTCATCACCAAACATTGAAATACGCCACGCCCGATCATCAAGATGCGAGGGGAAAACATCAATCACATCGCCTTGTACCCGAAAATTGCATCTCTCAAAATCAAAATCACTCCGAGTATATTGCATATCGATAAGGCGCATGATGAGTTTTTGGCGATTAATTTCTTCGCCAACATTCAAACGCAAAACCATATTTGAATAATATTGGGGAGATCCAATACCGTAAATACAAGATACCGAAGCAACGATAATAGTATCACGACGCTCAAACAAAGCGCGCGTCGCATTATGTCTCAATCTGTCAATTTGTTCATTGATTGAGCTATCTTTTTCGATAAAAGTATCGGTCTTTGCAACATAAGCCTCGGGCTGATAATAATCGTAAAAAGATACGAAATATCCGACTTCATTATTTGGAAAAAATTCTTTCATCTCGCCATAAAGTTGGGCTGCCAAAGTTTTATTGTGCGCCATTATGAGAGTTGGTCTTTGGGTTTTTTCAATAATATTGGCCATGGTAAAAGTTTTGCCAGAACCAGTAATTCCAAGCAAAACTTGATTTGATTTTTTGGCATTCAAACCGTCAACTAAAGCTTTTATTGCCTTGGGTTGATCGCCAGCCGGTTGATATTTGGAGTGAATTTTAAATTTATTATTTTCCACAAAATTTATTGGTTATTTAATCAAAAAAAAATTGTATCTCTTAGCATTTAAGGATTAAACAAAAATCATGAATACTTACGAAAGCAACAAAACAATATTTAAATAGCGATTTTTGGAGAACATTTTTGTTGCCATTTTTTTTTCAAATCATAACCTAATTTTAACTCCCCCTCAAATAAAATATTCAAAATTATGACCGATTTAAATCGCCTAGTTTCGGGCTACAGATCCTTTAAAGCCACCATTTTCGAAAGACAAAGAGACATAATTCGCCATCTAATTGAGCAAAAACAAAAGCCCTCTACTCTAGTTATTTCATCATGCGACTTGCCAATATCGCCTTCAGAAATTTTTTCTGCCAACCCCGGAGAATTCTTTATTCTTAACAACATTGGAGGCATGGTCCCAAAATACAAAACTGAAGGCATTAGCGGGATTTTATCGGCGCTTGAATATGCGGTAACTAATCTTGAAGTCGAAACTATTTTGGTTCTTAATAACGCGAAATGCACCAGCACCAAACTTATTATGTCCGACGATTTTGTGGCCTTCAAAAGCAAAATGTCCGATACCATGAAAACCTGGCTTTCAATTGCCTCAGAAGCGCGCGATGTCGTCAAAAAACAACTAAAAGATAAATCCATCGAAGAACAAGAATTGGCTTTCGAAAAAGAAACTTTAGTAATTTCACTCAACAACCTTCTTTCTTATCCCTACATCAAGGAGCGGATTGCAAAAAATAAAATTAAAATTTTAGGTTGGCAATTCGACATCGAAACTGGCACAATATCGGCTTTCAATCCTCAAAGCGCAATGTTTGAAACTATCAGCTAATTTTTAATAATTTTTAAAATATTTTCGCGATAAAAATTATTAGAAAAATTATTAGAAAGCGCACTTTGACTTGGACTTTGCTCAATAAACAAATATTTTTTCAAAAAAAACCCGCTCAAATTTAGTCCATCTATCAATTGAGAATCATCAAAAGCATTGCTGGATTCATCGATTAAAAATTCTGGCAATCGTAAAAGTTTATGCGCGAATTTTTCACCCGCCTCTCGCGACACAGCATGTGCTGATTTTGGCGAAACAAAAGCCAAATTCACACGCGAATTCGTAACTACACAGCACGAAAAATCTACCCCATATCCCAAGCATTCTAAAATTATCAATTCGAGCTTAATAAATTCCGCAATTATTTGCGAATCATGGTAACTAAATAACCCCAAATTATTTAAGAAATTCTCAAATTTTGTGTACAAAAAATGAAATGGCTCTTTCTCTAAAAAATAATTATCAACAATTGATATTATTGATTTGGCGCAGTTGGTTCGCAACTTATTAAAAATAAATTTTGAACAATTATTTTCGATTAAATCAAAGTTGGTAAAAGTCCCCAAACTATCCTCAATTCGCGCATTATGATCAAAAGAAATTATGTTACCGATTTGAAAAATATTGGCATTTTTTTTAGAATTTAAAAACTTGACAAAGCCACGACACACGCCTCGTTCTTTACTAAAAACCTTGAGAATAGCGGATTTTTCTCCATATTTTTTAATGCTGATTACAACTCCACAATCCGAATATTTCATAGCGATTAATATTTAACACCCCATTTGGTTTTAAGATAATTCTCAACGCGCTTGATTTCATTATCAGACAAAGC
>RFYG01000105.1 GCA_009925685.1 Pseudomonadota bacterium | reverse complement strand
AAAAAATTGTTTTTGCGATTGTTAAAACTTTAATTTTTTTAACACCATTTTTCTTTAAAACCCTTGAAACTGAGTTAATGGTAGTTGAAGTCGTAATAACATCATCAATTAACAAAATAGTTTTTCCATTTATTTTGTTTTTGTATTTTGGATTGACAATAAAAGCTCTTTTAAGGTTTTTAATACGTTTTTTTTGACTTAATTTAACCTGCGATTGTTGTTCTTTGACTCTAATAATTAAATCAAAAACAGTTTTTTGAGAATTTATATGTTTAGCAATCAAAATTGATTGATTAAATTTACGAATTTTAAGTTTATTTTTATGAAGCGGAATTGCACAAATAATATCGCAATCATCGATAAAATTTTGTGTTTTTTTAATTAAGATTTTGGCAAATATTTTAGCCAAATGAGTTTGATCTCGATACTTATAATTAGCTATCGCATTGCCAATAATATCATTATAACGATAGATTGAGATCGTCTCATCAAAAAAAGGGGTTTTTTTTAAACAATTTGCACAAATTTTTGATATTTCATCGCCCAGATTTAATTCAAAAGGATATGAACAAATTTTACATTTAGGAAAATTTATAAATTGTAAATTGGGCCAACATTTAGCACAAAAATTGGCATCATGACTTACAATCTCTTGGCAGGAAATACATTTATTAGGAAACAATAATTGCAAAATATTTTGGATAATTTTCATGGTGAATTTTGATATTTTTGACCGACAACTTTTACTTCATAATTATAATCGTTATCGAGGGTTTTTTGAAGATTATAATTTTTTATATTTGAAATGCGCAAATATTATTTTAGAGAATATAGCCATACAAAATCGTGATTTTAATAATATTTTTGAGATCAATTCTAAGTCCAATTTATTTAAAGAATTTTTCGCGCATAAAAATTTCAATTCGTGCATTTTTGAACAAATTTACGATGAAGAATTAATTGATTTTGGTGAAAATAAATATGATTTAGTAATCAATAACTTTGATATTCATTTTATAAACAATGTGCCGAAATTCTTTAAAATTGTAAAAAAATCTCTCAAACCCAAAGGATTGTTTATAGCTAGTTTTATAGGCGACGAAAATCTTCCGGAACTTAGAAAATCAATGTTTTACGCTGAAAATGATATTTATAAAGGTTTATCAAATCGACTACCCCCAACAATAGATATCAAATCATCTGCACAATTGCTTGCTAACGCGGGATTTAAAAATCCAGTTGCCGATATCGAAAAAATTATTATAAATTACGACTCCCCCCTTAAACTTTTAAAGGATATTAAATATAGCGGGCAGGGTAACGTTATGAGTTCTAGAAGCCGAAAATTTTTTACTAAAAAACTTTTTAAAAAACTACTCGAAGAATATCAAAAATTTTACAACTCAAAATTAAAATCTTTTCCGGCAACTTTTAATATTATAACCGTGTCTGGAGAGGCTTAATTAAATGCTTGAGAAAATTGGTTTTCTAATAGAATATTTAACATTCGAAAAATAATTTTAACAAATAATGACTAAAAAAATTCACATTAAAACATATGGTTGTCAGATGAATGTATATGATTCTGATAGAATGCAAGACTTAATGAATTCAGTTGGTTACGAAAACTCCGATAATGTTGATGATTCAGATATTGTTATTATCAATACTTGTCATATTCGTGAGAAAGCTTCTGAAAAACTATTTTCAGATTTAGGTCGAATCAAACCTTTCAAAGAAAAAATGCATGAAAATGGTAAGCAGATGATTGTTGCGGTTGCAGGTTGCGTTGCTCAAGCCGAAGGACAAGAAATATTTAAAAGATCGAGTGTGGTTGATATTATCGTTGGACCTGAAAGTTATCAAACTTTACCTGATTTAGTTGGAAAAGTTATTAGAGATAAGTCCAGACAAATTAATCTTGATTTTAAGCCTAATAATAAATTTGATACTCTTCCTTTAAATATAGCGGGGGTAGGGGCCAGCGCGTTTGTAACGGTTCAAGAGGGTTGCGATAAATTTTGTACATTTTGCGTAGTTCCATACACAAGAGGGGCGGAATATTCGCGAGATGTCAAAAAAATATTGTACGAAATAAATACCTTAGTTGAAAAAGGGGTTAGCGAGATTTATCTACTTGGGCAAAATGTTAATGCTTATCACGGAATTGGTTACGATAATAATCCGACTAATCTAGCTAAGTTGATTGAAGAAATTGCTAAAATTCCAGAAATTAAAAGAATTAGGTACACAACCTCCCATCCTCGTGATATGAACGATGATCTAATAAACGCTCATCGCGATATTGAAAAATTAATGCCATTTTTGCATTTACCAATTCAATCAGGTTCAAATTCGGTTCTAAAGGCAATGAATAGAAAACATACTCGACAAGATTATTTTAAAATTATCGAGAAACTTAGGAAAGCTAGACCAGATATGGGCTTGTCATCAGATTTTATAGTTGGATTTCCCAATGAGACTGAGCAAGATTTTTGTGACACTATTGATCTTGTTGAAAAAATTGGCTTTACGCAATGTTATTCATTTAAATACTCGCCAAGACAAGGAACTCCATCTGCTGATTCCGGTAATCAAATTGATGAAAGCATAAAGGATGAGAGGCTTGCCATTCTTCAGAAACTTCTAACTAAGCAACAAATTGAATTTAATCTAAAATTTGAAAAAACCACTATGCCGATATTATTTGAAAAAGAAGCGCCAAAATCTAAAAAAAATATAAAGGATAAAAATCAAGATGGAAAAACTCAAATCTGGGGGAAAAGTCCATGGCTTCAATCAGTAGTTGTAGAAATTGAGAATCACGAAGATAGCGTTAATTTAATTAATAAAATAAAAAACGTTGATGTTATTAAATCTAGACCAAGTAGCTTAATTGGAAGGTTAATTCAATAATTACTATATTTTTGCGTTGAAAGGGTTTTAAAAATTTAGGTTTGTAAGCACTTGAGGAATGTGTCGCCATAATCTCAATGAGTATTTTACTTTTTAGTAGCGTTAATCTTTCTTGCTCTTTCTATAGCATTAAGTCCAAATTTGTTTACAAGGTCAATGTTAGCACCAGCTTCAATTAAAGCCTTAACAATTTCTAAGTGACCTCTTTCAGCGGCTATATGTAAAGAAGTTGATCCATTGTTATTGCTTACATTAACATTGGCACCATCTTTAATAAGTTTATTAACTTCATCGATTTTACCATGTTGCGAGGCATATCCTAAAGCCATTGCTTGTTTTTCATCTTTTTTATCAGGATTAATAACTTGAGTTATATTATATATGGGAAACTTTGCTCTATTTTTTGCTCTATTTAAGGAGATAGCTCTATTGAATAATAAGTTTGATTCACCCGAATCTACAAGATTAATAAAAAAACAAATTCCTAATGCTGTTTTTGTTAAAATTTGACGCGCTTGACGTCCTGAAATTCCTAAACTGCTATAATAGGATTGTTTTGATGCTATAGGCATAAACTTATAACTAAAGTATAATATTATATAAATATTTTAGTAGATAACACATAATTTAAATCGCCTCGAGTAAATCAAATTATAATAAATTAAGATCTAGGCCAATTTTAGTTAATTTTGCTATCAATTAAAATCTTCATTTTTCTATACGAAACAAGCATAAAAAACATTCCTATATTTTCTCATAAAATTTGATTTTATTAATAATTAATTTAAATTAATGGTATAAATTTGTAGATTTTATCCATGATTTTTTAAAATTGATAAATTAAACACTAGGTAAGATTATGAAAGATTTTTTTAAAAAACTATTATCGACAAAGCCATCATCGGTAAAGCCATCATCGGAAGAAAAAAAGCCACTTTTAGGCGATTCAGGCTCCCAAAAATTTCTTATTGATTTAGCGATTTCAGGCGATACTGAAAAATTAATTACTTTACTAAGCAAAAAAAATAAAATAGACATCAATTCTGAGAATAACATCCTAGGTAAAACAGGGGTGACCGCTCTTTATGCAGCCTCCGAAAATGGTCATGCTGAGGTCGTTGAAGCATTACTAAAAAATGGAGCCGATCCAAAAATAATGGCCACAACAAAAGATGGCAAATCATTTTCGCCTC
>RFYG01000104.1 GCA_009925685.1 Pseudomonadota bacterium | reverse complement strand
TACGATGAAGCTACAAGAATAAATGATTACAAAGAGAAATTAGAAAAACTTAGCGAAGATGAGTTTGAAAAATTATATAAAGAATTAGTCAAAAAAAAGGAAGCGATAAGAAGGAAAGATGAAGAATTAAGACAAGAAAAAATTAATCAAAGAGAAT
The DNA here is from genome assembly GCA_009925685.1 of Pseudomonadota bacterium. Classification (GTDB taxonomy): domain Bacteria; phylum Pseudomonadota; class Alphaproteobacteria; order Rickettsiales; family UBA1997; genus CAILUF01. The sequence continues at coordinate 4,012 of RFYG01000104.1, read as the reverse complement.
ATGAGTGGTTTCTTGATCCAAAATATAATGCTGATTTTGATTATTGGCTTAAGGCAGACTATTGGAGCGTTGAAGAATGTTTAGCTCTAGCTTTTGGTAAAAATCCTAGACTAATTAATTTCGCTAAAATCATAAATTTTCAACATTCGATAAATGTTAGTTCAAAGTTTGTTTTAAAGTATTTAGAAAATTTTGATTTAGTTGAAAGATCCATAAATTACTTCAGTCTAGGTACTATGATTTGTGATAAATATACAAAAACAGAAAATAAAAAAGTAAAGCCTTTGGATTTTATTAATTGGGCAAAAAGCAAAAATATTGAATTACCCAAAGGGTTGTCAGAATTAACAAAACAAGATGAAAATAATATCAAAGAAATAGAGGTAAAATTTACAAGCCTTCAAGAAAAATATAATCAGTTAAGTTTAGACAAAGCTGGTTTGAAGCAACAAAATGAAGAACTACAAAAAAAATTATCAGAAAAAGAAGATTCAAGAGTTATTGCAACTTTGAATAAAATTTTATGCGGAATAATCAAAGGGCGCTATAGTGATGAGAGTTCAAGAGTATCAAAAATTAAGAGTACTTTGATGCGAGAAGCCAATATAGACCTTAACGAAAAAACAATTAGAACAAGACTGCAAGAAGCATTAAAAGAAGATAAATCAAAAGAGTAATTACCTTTTTTCTCTCGGTAATTACCGTTTTTTCAATCCAATTACCACCTTTAAATAAAAAGACATAATAAGTTTTTGCCGTTCTTAATTGAAAGAACTTTCTTTAATTAAAAGGCAATTATTTTTATGACTAAAAAAACTTTACTCCCAGAAACTGGCTTTCTTCGCCTTCCCGCGATACTTCAAATTTTTCCAATTGGCAAATCAACTTGGTGGGCTGGTGTTAAAAATGGCAAATATCCAAAGCCGATAAAACTAAGCAAAAGAACAACCGCTTGGCGGGTTGAAGATATAAAAAACCTAATAGAAGGTTATAAAAAAGGAGGTGAAAATGCTTAATTCTCACCCCCTAAACTCTTACGGCGAATTATATCAAAACAATATTAATTGTGCAAACCAAATTTTAAAAGAAGTTGGATACCAAATAGATAATATTGTTGCCGATGAAAAAATTCACCGCTTTGGCAACAACAAACAATGTTGGTATATTTGTTTTGAAAATTGGATTGTCGCTGGCGATTGGTCTGGCGGTATTAAATCAATAAATCAAGCACTCAATCAAAATCAGTATAACGCTTTAACTTTAGAAGAAAAAGAGCAAATACAGCAAAAAATTATCGAAGCTAAAAAGAGTAATGAAGAAGAAAAGCTGAAAAGATTCAATGACAATGCAATCAAAGCAAATGATATTTGGAACAATCTATCTCCCTTTGGCAATTCTCTTTATCTACAAAATAAAAAACTCATCGCAATTGAAGGTGTTAAATTTGGCAGTGATGAAAAAGGCAATTTTATTGCAACTGCTTTAGTTGATAATGATAACAAAATTTGGACTTTGCAGAAAATTTATGACCAACCTTTTGAAAATGGAAATAACAAACTATTTTTGGCAGGGGCAAAGCAAAAAGGTTGTTATAGTGAATTTGGCAATAAAGAAGCTTTAGAAATCTTTATTTGCGAAGGTTTGGCAACTGGTTTATCAATTCTATTAGCCAAACCAAATTCTTTGGTGGTGGTTGCTTATAATTGCCATAATTTGCAAGAAGTTGCTCGCAATATCAAAACTAAATATCCACAAAAGAAAATCATTATTGCTGGCGATAATGATTCATCAAAACCTCAAAACATTGGCAAATTAAAAGCCGAAGAAACCGCCAAAGAACTTGGCTTAACTTGTGTTTTGCCAAGCTTTAAAGATTTATCAAATAACCCAAGCGATTTTGATGATTTAAGGCGTTTGGAAGGTCTTGAAGAAGTTTTAAGGCAGTTAGATAAAACCAATAACATTTCCCAAGAAAATAAAATTAAAGTTTTACCAATTAATGAATTTTTATCTCTTCATCTAGAGCCAAAAGAATTTATCATAGAGCCAATATTTCCAAAGCAAGGCTTGATAATGATTTATGCAAAAAGAGGAATCGGCAAAACTTATTTTGCTTTGAATTTAGCTTGTTCGATTGCTGGCGGTTTTAATATTTTCGATGATAAGTGGAAAATAAATTTACCGCGAAAAGTTTTATATATTGATGGAGAAATGCCTGCAAACACAATGCAAGAAAGAATTTCATCTTTAATAATTAATCTTGCTGAAATTAAAAATCCCGAGAATTTTCAAATTATCACTCCCGACACTCAAAAAGAAACTTGTGGTTTAATCCCCGATTTATCAAAAGAAGAAGGACAAAGATTTATCGAGGAAATTATTAACGACAAACAAATTGATGTTGTGGTTATTGATAATCTTTCAACTCTTTTTAGATCTGGCAGAGAAAATGAATCTGAGAGCTGGAATCCAATCGCTCAATGGGCTTTAAAACTTAGAACTCAAGGCAAATCAATAATTTTTGTTCATCACGCAGGAAAGAATGATAATCAAAGAGGAACTTCAAAAAAAGAAGATATTTTAGACACAGTTATAAAACTAAAAAGACCAGATGATTATGAATCAAAAGAAGGATCAAGATTTGAAGTGCATTTTGAAAAATCACGAGGCTTTGCTGGCTCCGATGCTAACCCCTTTGAAGTAAAACTTGAATTAACAGAAAATAAAGCGAATTGGCAAATTAAAGAAATTGAAGATGTTGAGGAAATTAGAGTTTTAGAGTTTAGCAAGGAAGGCTTAACACAAAGAGAAATTGCAAAGGAGCTTAATATTAGCCCTTCAAAAGTTAATCGTATTTTGAACCGAATTAAGGAGAAAAATGACGATAACAAATAGCCAGCAAAAAATGTTTCATTGTTTCAATCCTTTAGAAGATGAAACAGTGAAACAAAATCAAGAATTGCAAAACAGCCAAAGAAACATCAATGAAACAAAAAGCCTTAAAGCCTTGGCTTTATTGATTTTGCAAAGAAACAAACCAAGAAACAACATTGAAACAAAAACAAATAATCTTGTTTCAAGCAATGATAATAAATGCAACAAAACAGAAACAGCCGAAAACGCCAAATATTTATTTTTTGAAAGACTTGGAATTTCTGATGATTGCGAATTGGCTCTTGATGAGGCTTTGGATTATGTAATTGAAAATATTAAACAACAATTAACCATTAAATAAAATGACAAATACAGATTTAAAACAGCAATTTATAACGCTTCGAGCCAAAGGTTATTCGCTTGAAAAAATCGCCAAAGAAATTGGCAAATGTCGCCAAACTCTTTCCAATTGGAATTATGATTTACAAGAAGAAATTGCCAATGCAAAAGCCATTGAACTTGAGGCGTTATTTGAAGAATGTTTTTTAAATAAAGAGCATCGAGTAAAAGAATTATCAACCTTATTAAATAAAATTAACAAAGAGCTTGAGAAGCGTGATTTAACAACACTTTCTGATGATAAGTTAATTGACCTTAAACTAAAAATTGGGGAACAACTTAAACAAGAAATTATCGCTCCAATAATTTTAAGCGAAGATGAGCTTAAAACCCAAAAACAACGCAGATTATTAATTTAAAAATTAACCAAAATTAGGCAAAAATTTAACCATTATGACAGAACAAAAAGAACTTAAAAATACTAAAGAACTTTTATTTGATGTTTATAAAAGATTTAGGCTTGGCGTAATTACCAAAGAGCAAGCCAAATGTGAAAGCGAACTTCTAACCTCAATCATCAAAACAATTGAATTAGATGAGCTTAAGGAACAAATAAAATATTTAAACAATCTATTAACCAACAATAAAAAAAGCAAATGAACAACTATTTCGATATCAATAAAATCATCAATAAAGGCGAAGCTAAAGACCGAGTAATTATTTTTTTTGATGAGGTTTTAAACGGCTTAATTCAAGGTAAAAGAAAATTTAGCGAAACTCAAATCGAATCTTTATCAAA
>RFYG01000103.1 GCA_009925685.1 Pseudomonadota bacterium | reverse complement strand
TTTACAAATCATTTTTATAATCAAATTTTTGCCAATAAAAAACCCCTCTGTTTTAAAAAAACAAAGGGGTTTTTTAGCTTTATGAAACGATTAATAGACTGTTTCACCTTTTCTAGCTTTCTTTTTTCTAGAAATACTTTCGTCTCTTTTTCTTTGGATTTTTTTGGACGGTTTTTCAAACTCATTTCTTCGACGAGATTCTTTAACCAAGCCATCTTTTTGTGTTTTTTTTCTGAACACACGAATTGCCATTTCTATTCCGTTTTTACCCTGAACCGAAACTTCCATTTAAATTTACCCCCTAGGTACTGAATTTAGATTAAGATGATTACAAACTACTGTGGATCAATTAGCGATATAAAACCATCTTTTCGATGGTAAACAACATTCATTTTACCGTTTTTTTTGTTGATAAATACAAGAGCGGGCAGATTTGCAAGATCCATTTTCATTATGGCTTCCTCTAAGTCAAGGGCTTCAATTTCGGTAGTTTTTTCGGCAATTACGGAATGTTTTTTGGGCGCTTCTTCATTCAAATCGTCATTTTCCATTTCGCTGAAAACATTGTATGGCAAAGGAGGCATAACATATTTTGTTGCTACGAGAGTTTTTAAATCTGGCTCAATATTTTTTAATCCACCTTGAGCGCGATAATCTTTAATGCGATTACGATAACGACGAAGTTGATTTTCAGCTTTTTTAGAAGCTTCGTTGAATGCGCCATAAACATCACCAGCCTCTCCGTCTGACTTGACGATAATGCCCCTCTTAACTCCCTCATTGATTATAATCAAAACTTTAAATAAATGACCTTCTTTTTTGAAGTGAACTTCGGAGCTGATAGCTTTTTCAAAAAATTTTTTAACCATTTTGTCAAGATGCTCTTGAGAAAAAGAAGTAAGCGAATCGCCCACCTCCATGTTTGAACCTAAAACTCTAACTTGCATAATTTTAATTGATTATTTGATTGATAACGAACTGAAGTATGCCACCGCTTTTGAAGTATTCAACTTCATTACTTGTGTCGAGACCGCAGATTAAATCTAATTCAGTTTTTGAACCATCACTTTTATGAATAACACAACGAATATTTTGTTTAGGAATTATCTTGTCATCGATGTCAATAATATCAATTACCTCGTCGCCATTTAGATTGAGTGTTTTACGACTTTGATTGTCCTTAAATATTAGTGGCAAAACTCCCATTCCAATTAGATTTGAACGGTGAATTCTTTCAAAACTTTCGGCGATTACCGCCTTTACTCCAAGCAAATAAGTGCCTTTTGCGGCCCAATCACGAGAAGATCCAGTGCCATATTCTTTGCCTGCAAAAATCACTAATGGATGACGATTTTGATAAGCAACTGAGGCGTCGTATATTGAAACTATTTCGTTATTAATATTTTTGGTAAAACCACCTTCTTTGAGCCCTCCCAGCATTTCATTTTTAATACGAATATTTGCAAAAGTACCACGAATCATGACCTCGTGATTGCCACGGCGAGCACCGTAAGAGTTAAAATCTTTTTTCACCACCCCATTTTGATTTAAATAAAGCCCAGCAGGGGAAGTTGGCGAAATATTGCCCGCTGGAGAAATGTGATCGGTAGTAATCGAATCGCCAAAAATAGCTAAAATTTTAGCATTTTTAACCGGAGAGATTTTTATGTTATTTAAATTATCAAAATAGTTGGGCAAACGTATGTAGGTACTTGAAGGATTCCAATCATAAGTATCAGATTTAGAGACCTGAATTTTTTGCCAAATTTCATCACCCGCAAATAGGTTTGCGTATTTTTGTGAAAATACTTCACGACTGATATATTGTTTTACCAATGATTCAATTTCCGATTCAACGGGCCAAATATCTTTCAAATAAACTTTATTGCCGTTTTTATCGACTCCGATTGGGTCTTTATCAAGATTTATTTTAACGGTTCCGGCAATAGAATAAGCAACAACTAACAGCGGAGAAGCGAGATAATTGGCTTTAACCAAAGGATGGATTCGACCCTCAAAGTTGCGATTTCCTGATAAAACTGAAGCAACAACTAGATTGTTGTTTTTGATGGTTTCTTCAATTTCGTTTTTAAGTGGCCCAGAATTGCCAATACAGGTCGTGCATCCATAGCCAACAATATTGAAACCGAGTTGATCGAGATAATTTTGTAAACCAGACTTTGCGAGGTAGTCTGATACAACTTGCGATCCGGGGGCTAAAGAGGTTTTAACGCGGGGATTTACTTTTAATCCCAACTCAACTGCTTTTTTAGCCAATAGGCCAGCGCCGATTAAAACCGATGGATTTGAGGTATTGGTGCATGAAGTAATGGCTCCAATTACAATATCTCCATCGCCAATATCATTGCCTAAAGACTCAATTTGATGACGTTTTTTGTTATCGATTTTTAATTCTTTTTGTAAGTTCTCGAATGATTCATTAACTTTTTCAAGAACAACTTTATCTTGAGGCCTCTTTGGACCAGCCAAACTTGGAACAACTTCGGCAAGATTTAGTTCAATTATATCACTAAATTCAGTTTCATTATTAAAGCTATCAACAAAAACTTTTTGTGCCTTGGCATAGGCTTCAACCAAATCAATTGTGTCTTGGTCTCTACCCGTTAAATGAAGATAATCTAGCGTAATTTTATCAATTGGAAAGATACCGCAAGTTGCACCATATTCGGGGGCCATATTAGCAATTGTAGCGCGATTCGCCAGCGATAGACTCGCAATTCCATCACCAAAAAATTCAACAAATTTTCCGACCACGCCCTTTTTTCTGAGTATTTGCGTAATAGTTAAGACCAAATCCGTAGCGGTTACACCTTTGGAAAGCTTTCCACTCAATTTAAAACCGATTACTTCTGGAATAAGCATCGAAATTGGTTGCCCGAGCATCGCGGCCTCGGCTTCGATTCCACCGACTCCCCACCCCAGCACTGCCAAACCATTGATCATGGTAGTATGGCTATCAGTTCCGACAACGGTATCAAAATAAGCTATATTGTCGGTCTCAGATTTTTTGGTCCAGATAACTTGAGCAAGATTTTCGAGGTTAACTTGATGGCATATTCCGGTTCCGGGAGGAACAACGCGAAAATTATTAAACGATTTTTGTGCCCATTTTAAAAACTCATAACGCTCTCTATTGCGCTCATATTCTAGCTCAACATTTTGGGTATAAGCATTTTTATTGCCGTAAAAATCAACCTGAACGGAGTGATCAATAACCAAATCAACCGGAACAAGTGGATTAATTTTTTTAGGATCTTTACCAATTTTTTTGACCGCATCTCTCATGGTCGCAAGATCAACAACCGCTGGGACTCCGGTAAAATCTTGCATCAAAACTCGCGCGGGACTAAAAGCAATTTCAATTCGATTAGCTGGATCTTTGATTGAATTAGCGATAGCGGTTATGTGCTTGCGAAGGATTGCTTTATCAGTATAAGTTCGGACTAAATTTTCTATTAAAATTTTCAAACTAAATGGCAGTTTATCGATATTTAGACCATATTCTTGGCAAATATCGATAATTGAAAAATATTTATAATTTTTATCTCCGACTTTTAATTGCGCTTTTTGATTTGATAAATTCATATTTGATTAACTTGAAGTTGCCGATACTAACCAATTTGGATTAGCGTTATTGATGTCCTTTTTGAATGTCCAAATATCAAAAATTTCAGAAATTTCATCTTTTTTGCCTTGGATTATATTTTGATCTTTATCGGTGATATAATTGATTTGTTTCGATGATATTTTAACCACAATCGAAGCAAAATTATCAATCAAAAGAGCTGAAACTATTTGGGTTGCATCAATCGAAATTAGGTTGGTGTTTAGTTTTTGATTTAGACTTTGGCGATTTTTCACGGCCATTTCAAAACCCTGATAAATTTTATCGGATAACAGCATTTTGAGCGTTTCAAGGTCATCTTTGGCAAACGAATTTATCACCATTTCAAAAGCCATTTTTGCACCACTCATAAAGAAATTATAGTCGATATTGCAGGCGCCAAATATTTTATTAAGGTTTTGTTGACTATCGGCATCAAGTTTCTCGATATCGCTATCGCTAGTTGATTTAGAGCCAATAATTTTTTCTAAATTTGAAGGAGCTGAATTTGATGCACCAGATTTTTGAGCTCTATCGAGAATTTCTTCAATTTGTTTTTTTCGCTCCAATAATTTTTTGTGAATCTCTTGTTTTTCTTCTTCATCAATTTTGCCAAGGTTTTTACTAAGTCTAAAAAAAATATAAGCGGTAATTATGGCTAAAATTATTAAATCCATGAGAAAAACTAGAGAAGA
>RFYG01000102.1 GCA_009925685.1 Pseudomonadota bacterium | reverse complement strand
GCGATTTCGTAAGAAAGAAATTTACGAGTGGATAATGAAACAAAGTGAAAGTTAAAAGGTTTTAATTATGGTTAAGATTACTGAAGCAAAAACAAGACAGGAAATCATAGATAATCGTCTTTTGAAGGCGGGATGGAATGTTAAAAATCCATCTCAAGTTACTTCAGAACTTAACATTTGGATTGGATTGCCAGATGGAGTAAGCGAACCTCAGCATGAGCATCAAGGTTTTCAATATGCTGACTATGCTTTGCTTGGTGATGATGGATATCCTTTAGCAGTTGTAGAGGCAAAAAAAACTTCAAAAGATGCAAGGGTTGGTCAGGAACAGGCTCGTCAATATGCTGAGAATATTCAGAAGAATTCGGGCAAAGACATGCCTTTTGTTTTTTACACCAATGGAAACGATATTTATTTTTGGGCTACAGAAAAATATCCGCCTCGCAAAGTGCATGGTTTTCCTACAAAGAAAGACTGTGAGAGAATGCTTTTTTTGCAAAATAATGAAAAGCCTCTTTCTGGCGAATTAATCAATATAGACATTGCTGGTCGCCCATATCAGATTGAAGCGATTCGTTCAGTTTTTGAAAACCTAGAAAAAGGCAAAAGAAAATCGTTGCTGGTTATGGCAACTGGAACAGGAAAGACCAGAACTTGCGCCGCAATGATAGATTCGCTGACAAGAGCCAACAAGGTTCAAAAAGTTTTATTTTTGGTGGATCGAATTGCACTTAGAAACCAAGCCCTAGATGCATTTAAAGAATATTTACCAAACTCTCCGGTATGGCCAAAAATTGGTGAAGATGAAATAGCGACAGACAGAAGAATTTATTGTGCTACCTATCCAACAATGCTCAATATCATAGAAGATAAAAATTGTCCTCTAAGCCCGCATTTTTTTGATATGATTGTTGCCGATGAAAGCCACAGATCAATTTACAATGTTTACAAAAATATTTTTGATTATTTTGACGCGATAAAACTTGGACTTACCGCAACGCCAAAAGATGCAGTTGAGCATAATACTTTTGGTCTTTTTGGATGTGAAGATGGAATACCAACTTATGCCTACAGTTACGAAGAAGCTGTAAATAATAAGCCGCCTTATTTGTGCGATTATGAAGTTTTAAAAATTCAAACCAAGTTTCAAAAAGAAGGCATTAGACAAAACAATATCAGTATTGCAGAGCAAGAAAAGTTAATTGCTGATGGAAAAAATCCTGAAGAGCTAAATTATGAAGGTAGCGAGATAGAAAAAAGAGTAACCAATAAAGGAACTAACGCTCTTATAATCCAAGAATTCATGGAATCTTGCATCAAAGATGAGAGCGGAACTTTGCCTGGAAAAACCATCTTTTTTGCAATGACCATGAAACATGCACGAAGATTGCTTGAAATTTTTGATGAGCTTTACCCAGAGCATAAGGGAAATATAGCCAAGGTAATTGTTTCTGATGATTCCAGAGTATATGGCAAAGGCGGTCTTTTAGATCAATTCATTAACAAAGATTTTCCTCGAATTGCGATCAGTGTCGATATGCTTGATACTGGTATCGATGTTAGAGAATTGGTAAATCTAGTTTTTGCCAAGCCAGTATTTTCTTATACTAAATTTTGGCAGATGATCGGTCGTGGAACAAGACTTCTTGAGCCAACTAAAATCAAGCCTTGGTGCAAAGAAAAAGATAAATTTTTAATCATTGATTGCTGGGAAAATTTTGAATTTTTCAAAATGAATCCTGAGGGAAAAATTGAAAAGCCATCTAAGCCACTTCCGGTGAGGCTTTTTGAAATAAAGTTAGAAAAACTAAACATTGCTGAAGATCAAAAAAATAATCAAATTGCCGGTGAAACTATCCAAAAACTCAAAGAAGATATTGCTAAATTACCACAAAACAATGTAGTGATTCTTGATGCCAAAAGCAAACTCGATAGGCTTGATGAGGTTTTCTGGCAAAGATTAGATGAAAATAGAAAAATCTTCTTACAAAAAGAAATCGCTCCTTTAATGCGCGCTAGAACAGGTGAAGATTACAAGGCGATGAGCTTTGAATTAAGAGTGATTGCATATTCTATTGCAAAGCTAAAAAACGAAACTCTTCAAACTGAACAAATCAAAAAGTCAGAAACTCTCGAAGAAGTTATTATTGAGATGGTTTCGGATTTGCCTCTATCGGTGAATATTGTTGCCAAAGAAAAAGATTTAATCGAAGAGATTTTGCATAATGGATATTTAGTAAAAGCCGGAGAGAAGGATTTAGAAACTTTAATCCAAAAAATCGCTCCTTTGATGAAATATCGAGAAGAGGGAATCAAGCCAGATCAGGATTCCTTAGATCTTAGAGACATAACCAGTAAAAAAGAGTTCATCAAATTTGGTCCAGCAAATGAAAGAATTACCATTCAAAAATATCGTGAAAAAGTAGAAGCTCTGATCAAAAAACTAGAAGAAGAAAACGATATTTTAAAAAAGATCAAAGATGGCGCAGAAATTACGCAAGACGAGGTAGAAGAGCTTGCTAATAACCTCTTAAAATTTGATCCATACCCAACTGAAGAAAATCTGCAAAAAGCCTATGATGCCCGCAAAGTTAGGTTCCTAGATTTAATCAAATACATCATGGGAATTGGCGGATTAGTTACTTTTTCAGAAAAAGTTTCTGAAGCCTTTGCCGAATTTATTGCGGATAACAACAATCTCTCATCAAACCAGATTCAATTTTTGATCGTGCTGCGAGATTTTATTATTCAAAACGGTTCTTTAAGTAAAAAAGACCTCGTTAATGAGCCATTTACAAAGCTTCATAATCGTGGTTTTCTCGGTCTTTTTGATCCTGCGATGCAAACGAAAATATTATTATTTACCAACAAAATTTTAGATCATGCTGAACTCCGTCCTTAAATCGTCAATCAATCGCCTCTGGGATAAATTCTGGAGTGGTGGAATTTCAAATCCTCTTACTGCAATTGAGCAAATCTCTTATCTGCTTTTTATGAAGCGTTTGGATGAGCTTGATATTAAGAAAAAACAAGATGCCGATTTTACTGGCGAAACCTACAAATCAATTTTTGAAGGTGATAAAAATAATTTACGCTGGAGTCACTTTAAGCAGATGGAAGGTGGCGAAATGCTTACTCACATGCAAACAAAAGTTTTTCCTTTTATTAAAACTCTTGGCAATAACAGTTTGGGCAAAGAAGAAAGCCCCAAAGAAAATATTTTTGCAAAGCACATGGGCAATGCTGTTTTTATTATTTCAAAGCCATCTCTTTTAGTTGAAGCAGTTGGTATTATTGATGAAATTTTTGAAGAAATTGCAAAGCAAGAATCAGATGGACAAGGCTTTCAAGATACACAAGGTGATCTTTACGAATTTCTGCTTTCAGAAATAACTAGTGCTGGCAAACTTGGACAATTCCGCACGCCAAGACACATCATTCAACTTATTTGTGAACTTGTTGATCCAAAGCTTGGCGATACCATTTGTGATCCAGCTTGTGGAACTGGCGGATTTTTGCTTGGTGCTTACCAACATATCATCACTGAATACACCAGCAAAGAGCGTCAAAAAACCGATGAAAACGGCTTAACTCGAGGTTCTTTAGGCGATAAGTTAACTAATGAAAAACAGTGGAAGCACTTAAAAGAAAAAACTTTCTACGGCTACGACATGGATGAAAGCATGGTGCGAATTGGTCTGATGAATTTGATGATGCACGATATGGGAGCCCCAAACATTGAGCAAAAAGACACGCTTTCTAAAAAATACGACCAAGACAATTTCTTTGACTGCATCATAGCAAATCCGCCATTCAAAGGCAGTATTGACAAAGGCGACATCAACGAATCTCTCTCGCTTGCCACCACCAAAACCGAACTTCTTTTCATCGACAGAATTATCAAATCTCTAAAAATTGGTGGCAGAGCTGGCGTTATCGTGCCAGATGGAGTTCTTTTTGGCTCAAGCAATGCCCATAAACAAGCGCGCAAAATGCTACTTCAGACCTGCGAGTTGCAAGGCGTAATTTCAATGCCAAGTGGTGTATTTAAGCCTTACGCAGGGGTTAGCACTGCGATTTTAATTTTTGTAAAAGGTGGAGAAACAGACAAAGTTTGGTTTTATGATATGCAATCAGATGGCTACACTTTAGATGATAAGCGTAGCAAATTAAATGGTGGCGGTGATTTACCAGATATTGTGGCAAAATGGAAAAACCGAAAAAATCAAACAGAAAACCAACGAAACAGCAAATTTTTTTACATCGATAAAAAGGAAATTGAGGAAGCTGATTTTGATTTGAGTATCAACCGCTATAAGCAAACAGATCATGAAGATATCAATTACGAAGATCCAAGAATTATTTTAGCTAAAATTGAAGATTTGGAACGGGAAATTGTAGATGGTTTGAATGATTTGA
>RFYG01000101.1 GCA_009925685.1 Pseudomonadota bacterium | reverse complement strand
CAGATTAAATTTAAACTATTACACTTGAGTATATTTAGTTTTATTATCTTCCGCTTCTTCAATAACCTTTTTTTGTTTAGCTATTTTATCATCATACTTTTTAATCAATTCCCGATGTTCTGGAATCAGGATTGCTTTAGCGAGTTGCGTTCCAAGGTTTTCATTTCCTTTTTCTTGCAACATTTGATTGAGTTTTTTTCGATCTAAACCATTTTGAGAAGTGCTGTCTGGGTTGGTTTTTGCTCTTAATTCAATTTGATCGATAATATCTTTAGTACTCTTATATTTTTCATTGAGGTTAGCTTTGAATTTTCTCCACTTCTCCGCATCACCAACGCATTTATTTAATATTCCAACCAAGCACGCGTTTAAATAACAAGCGCCGTTGCCACGAATTATCTGGTGGTAGGGGAAATCCTCGCTTCTCAAATCACTATCTGTTGCTGGATATATCGCTGAAGCAATTCCAAGCTTTCCATCAACGCCTGCATTGTAGTGGTTTTGTGCTTCACTATACGAGCCAACAAAATATGGGATGTCATTTGTTGAGGAGACGGTAGGTTTCATATTTTAAATTAAAATTTTCTGAAAATTGTTTTTTTAAGTGAGATAAAATAAGGTTTTTTTAAAAAAATTATAACCCAAACTTTCCAAAAGAAACTCGTTCTTCGATTTGGTTTAAAACCTTCGCAACCAAATCGCCCAAGTCAAAAACGCCCGCGGATTTCTCGCTAATCAAGCTTTTAATAAAAGATTTTTTGTTGGTAATTTCGATAAATTCAACTTCTTCGCCGAACTTTTCTTGCATTTTTTTACGCATATCGGCGATGCCGTCAATCAGCCCCAAATCAAGTGCTGTCTTGCCCGCCCAAAATGCTCCCGTAAAAATTTCTTCTTCGTTTTTGGTAAGTTTTTCACCGCGATGTTTGCGTACTAAATCTTTAAAATTATCAAAAATATCTTTTTGTGCTTGTTTCAAAATTTCAATATTGTCTTGCTCCTCGGGCAAGAACGGATCAAGGATCGCCTTGTTTTTGCCTTCGGTATAAATGCGACGATCGACGCCAATTTTCTTGATTAAATCAACAAAGCCAAAGCTTGAAAAAATTACTCCGATGGAACCAACGATCGAAGAATTGTGAGCGTAAATTTCGTCGCCACTTAAGAGAAGCCAATATCCGCCTGATGCCGAGACATCTTGAGCAAAAGTATAAACTGGAATTTTATGTTTTTTTGAGAGTTCGCGAATGTAATTATAAATTAATTCCGATTGAACGGGCGAGCCACCGGGAGAGTTTATAGAGATGGCGACCGCAGATATTTTTTTAGTTTCAAAAGTTTTTTTTAGAAGCGGAGCTTGATTTGAAAAATTGATTCCTGATTCAAGTTTAGAGTCTTTGCCAATAACGCCCGATAGAGTGATGGTGGCCACTGTGGGAGTCTTGTTGGGTCTAAAAATTTTATTAAAAATTTTAGTTAAAAAACATTTATTGCGTTTGCAGTGGGTCATTGGTTTTTTTATAAAAAATTGATAAGTCCGAAAGCGAAATTTGTTTTTTAAATAACTGAATTACATAAATCGAAATCCAGAAAATTATAAATAAAATCAGGACTGATGAGATTGAAATCCAAATCCCGCTAATTCCCAAAGTTTTCATGAGTAAACCAGTGTTAAGTAAGCCACATATAGTGCCGATTAATGCAATTCTGGTAAAGGCGCTGGTCACAATTAGTCGTTGGCTTGATTGATATTTTTCATTTATCAAAATGATGGCTGGAAGTTTGAGGCCCGACATGGAACCAAATAAGCAAAAAAATAACAGCAAAATATTTTCAGAATCACTGTAATTATATATCAAATAAATGATTGCCAAGGAGCAAAAAGCTGAGCAAATCATTACAAAACGACGGTTTAAAATATTGCATAGAATGCCGATTGGAATAAAAAAAATGGTGCCAAAGAGTAGGGCAGTTAGAAGCATTGAAGCTTCATTTTGAGGCATTCCAAGCTTTATTCCGTAAACAATTGAAAAGGCACTACAAGATGACATTATAAAACTGCCAGTAAAGGCTGAGGCAAAAATTTTTGGTGAGTTTTTGATGTAGCGCCAAATGGCGATTTTCTTTTGTTCGCGCACAATCGAATCAACTTTTTTAAGACGCAGTAAAGGAAAAGCGGAAACCGTGAACAAAAAACTCGCCAGCGCAAAGCTCCAGATTGAGTCGTCGGAATTTAAGAGTTTAAGTAAAATTGGTCCGATCCCATTGCCAATTGCTACAAGTGTAGAGCCAATTGAGATAATTATTGAGCGAATTTGAGGCGGGGTGAGGTCGATCATGGTGGTGTTGCGGGTCACTGATGAGGTAAACATTGAGGTGCCGTAACAATAAATGATTAAAATCCACAACCAATAATTAATAAATTTAAATAATAAAATACTGCATAAACCTGCAATAAAACTAGCTAAAATAATGCTTTTAACTAAGCCAATTTTATGTCCAAATGATGGTAAAAAACGCGAAAAAACAACTCCAGCTCCAATCTGCGTAATAGTTGATAAGCCAATTAAAATTTCATTTTTGACGTGATGTTCAAGTCGAACCGCCACTAAGACCATGATAATGCCATTGGCAATTGATGCCAAAAAAATTGAGCTAAAAACTGCTAGTAAATCTTGAAACAATGCGATGTTCCAAGTGAAGTCTTTGTTTTGGTCAATTTTATTAAGTGGAATAGGAGAGAAGCCTTCATTCGTGTAATCAAAATTTCTGGAAACCTGATGGTTATTTCGAAAGAAAATTAGCATTTAATGATTAAGAGAATTTGCGAATATCGACTAAATGGCCAGCGATTGCCGAAGCTCCCGCCATGGCAGGACTTAAGAGGTGAGTTCTGCCACCGCGACCTTGACGACCTTCAAAATTGCGATTGGAAGTCGAGGCGCATCTTTCGCCATTTTCAAGTTTATCGGCGTTCATGGCTAAGCACATAGAGCAACCCGGTTCACGCCATTCAAAGCCAGCTTCGGTAAAAATTTTATCCAAACCTTCAATTTCGGCTTGTTCTTTTACCAATCCTGATCCGGGAACAACCATGGCTAATTTGATGTTTTTGGCAATTTTTTTGCCTTTAACAACATCAGCTACGGCTCGCAAATCTTCAATTCTGCCGTTGGTGCAAGAACCAATAAAAACTTTATCGATATAAATTTCTTCGAGAGGCGTTCCAGCTTTTAAACCCATATATTCGAGCGAACGGGCAACGGCTTCTTGTTTGGATTTGTCGCTAAAATCTAGAGGACTAGGAACTTTGGCGGTAATTGGCAAAGTATCTTCCGGACTTGTGCCCCAAGTAACTTGAGGTGCAATATCTTCGGCTTTGAGATGAATTTCTTTGTCAAATTTTGCACCACTATCAGATTTTAGCGAGCGCCAAAATTCAACGGCTTTATCCCAATGTTGTTGTTGTGGTGCCATAGGTCGACCTTTAAGATATGAAAAAGTTTTTTCGTCGGGAGCAATTAATCCAGCTCTAGCGCCGGCTTCGATTGACATGTTGCAGATGGTCATACGACCTTCCATCGACAAACTTTCGATGGCCGATCCAGCATATTCAATAACATGTCCAGTGGCGCCAGCGGTGCCGATTTTGGCAATTATTGCAAGAATAATGTCTTTAGCGGTTATGCCATTGGCAAGCTTGCCGTCAACTTTTACCAAAAAGTTTTTAGCGCGCTTTTGAATCAGGGTTTGAGTAGCTAAAACATGCTCAACCTCAGAAGTTCCGATTCCAAAAGCCAAAGCGCCGAACGCGCCATGAGTTGAAGTGTGGCTATCACCACAAACAATTACCATACCGGGTTGAGTGAAACCTTGCTCAGGGCCAACAATATGAACGATACCTTGTTTTTTGTCGTCTAAATCAAAATATTTGATGCCAAATTCACGACAATTTTGTTCTAAGGTTTCAACTTGAATGCGTGAAGTTTGGTCTTTGATGCCTTTAGTGCCATTATGTCGATCACTTGGAGTGGTTGGAACATTGTGATCAGCGACAGCGAGGTGGGCTTCGGTTCGACGTGGTTTGCGATTTGAAATTCTAAGGCCTTCAAAAGCTTGAGGTGAAGTAACCTCATGAATGAGTTGGCGATCAACGTAAATCAGGCTCGAAGAACCATCATCATCAACTAAATGTAAATCCCAAATTTTATCGTATAAAGTTTTCGCCATGATTTTGTGAAAATGTCAGAGTTAATAATTGTTTTTCAGATGGAAAGACCTCGAAATCTATGCAAATAAAGTGTTGAGGCTTGATCAACTTGATCGAAAAGATATTGAAGACGAAATTAAAATCAATTTCAATTATAAAAATTTTGAAGTTAAAATTCGGTCTTTTTAAATTAATCAAAAAATTTAATCG
>RFYG01000011.1 GCA_009925685.1 Pseudomonadota bacterium | reverse complement strand
TTCTTACTTTGATAGAAACGTTTCCAGACAAGAACAATTAGTTTCTAAGACAAATAGAATTTTGTTAAAATCTTTAAGTAATAAAAATTACAAAATATGGAAAATTGGAGTTTGAACAATCATAGTATGTTCGATAGAAATAAAATTAGTGTTTTGAAAAAATGGTGGCTCGATATTGATAAAATTAATTTTTCGATAATTCTGATTTTGATAATTTTTGGCCTAATGATGACGGCTACCTCTAGCCCTGCGATTGCAAAGCGCATTGATGTCGACAAGTTTTTCTTTTTACGAAAACAGTTAATCTTCGCCTTTATTGCTTTAATGATACTATTTTCGATCTCATTTTTTAATCATGAGCAAATTAAGGTAATGGCGATTTTGGGCATGATTTTCTCATTAATTTTGCTAATTTTGGTGCTTTTTATTGGTTCAAAAGCTAAAGGTGCGACTCGATGGATTTCAGTTGCTGGTCTCACTCTTCAACCATCGGAATTTGCAAAAACTTTTTTTATAATTTTTAACGCTTTGTGTTTACAAAAATTTTATTACACCAAAATCCATTTTAAATATGGAATCTCTCTTTTAAGCCTTCTAATCCTCATGACTCTTTTATTTTTGCAACCCGATTTTGGAATGATGGTTTCATATTTGGCAATTTGGGCAACGCAAATTTTCTTATATGGTTTACCGCTAATCTTAATTGGTGGATTGGCTTTTTTGGCGGTTTTTGGTGGAGTTGGGGCTTATCTTTCGCTTCCGCATGTTGAAGATAGAATCAATCGTTTTTTGGACTCTGGTAAAAAAAATTATCAGGCTGAACAAGCCTTAGATGCTTTTGTTAATGGATCTTTTTTCGGTAAAGGTCCTGGAAATGGAATGGTCAAAAAGCAAATTCCCGATGTTCATACCGATTTTATTTTTTCGGCTATTGGCGAAGAATTTGGAATTATTTCTTGTGCAATAATTTTGTTAATTTTTGGATATCTTGTTATCAGAATTGTTAAACGAGCAATTGAAGAAAAAGATTTGTTTGTCTATTTATCAATGTGTGGCCTGATGATGCAGTTTGTAATGCAGGTTATTGTAAATACCGGCGTAAGTTTGAGTGTATTCCCAACCAAAGGCATGACATTGCCATTTATTAGTTACGGAGGATCATCGTTGATGGCTACAGCAATTTGTTTTGGTTTAATATTGGCCTTCACAAAGCGCAAATATCATCGTGAAGTTGATTACGGTAATACCAAATTTTTATAGAAGGTTATTTGGTTTTGGCGGTAATTAAAAAAATCACCACGTTCTGTGAATTTTGTAGCAAAAATTTTATTTCAAGTTTTTGATTATCGCGCTGAAATATCAATGAATTTTTAGTCGTCTTGATCGCTTCCCATCCTAGTTTAGGCAAGGATAGATTATAAAATTTTGTAATTTCGTCCTTATCATTTTTTGATTTGTAGTTTACCGTACTAAAGCTTCCGAGAATTGTATCGAATTCCACTCCATCATCATCAATAATTTCTAGCCCATCTGCGAGAGGAATATCTTGAGTTCCGTCAACAAATTTTTTTTGGGAAAAAAAATTATTAGACCGAAAATTGCCCTCATGAGCCTTTGGATTGCATGAAAATAAAGTAATATTGAACAGAAAAATAACAGCTATTTTTAAAAAAAATTTTGTAGGAGATTTTATGATTTCTAACATAATTTAGGGTATTTATTTTTGACATTTTTTACAAAAAAACGAAGACCTTTGATTTTGAACAATTCTTTCAATATTACAATTGCACAAAAAACATTTTTGATTCGAACGATCATAAACTCTATGAACAGTTTGAAATGATCCAAATTCACCTTGGGCATTTTGATAGTCAGAAATAGATGAGCCACCCATATCAATAGCATTCCCAATAATTTTTTTGATTGAAGTAGTTAGTTTTTCGACCTCATTTTTATGAAGAGATTTTGCGCTACGCAATGGCGATATTTTTGCATCAAAAAGTGATTCATTGATATAAATATTACCAACTCCAACTACGATTTTATTGTCCATCATCAAGGTTTTAATGTTAATATTTTTATTGGCGATTTGGTGCGCAAGGTAATCCGAATTAAATTCAGTTGAAAGTGGCTCGGGACCAAGGCTTTTAAGCATTTTATGATTTTTAATATCATGATTATTGATTAAATCGATAAAACCAAAGCGTCTTGGATCGTTATATATCAGCCACTTACCACTATTAAATTGGCATGCGAAGTGGTCATGTTTTAGTTTATGAAATTGCGGTGATAAAGTAATTCTTCCGCTCATTCCAAGATGAATTATAAGAGATTTTTGATTGGAGAGTTTAATTATTAAATATCGGGCGCGACGAGAAATATCAATGATCTCTCGAGTTTTAATGATTGATAAGTCAAGAGTTGAATCGATTCGAAGGCGATGATTAGAGCGATAGATTTGGGTAATTTGTAAGTTTTTAATTGATTGAATTCCAAGTTTTATGGTTTCAATTTCTGGCAATTCTGGCATAATTTATAATTGTATATTTGTAGTTTTGATTTAGAATTGTAAGGCGCAAAGTATATTATTTAAATCACTAAAAACAATTTCAATTTATCAAATTTACATTTCACAATGAATATCAACAACCATAGTCAACGTAATTTTTTGGAAGCAAAAAATATAAAAACCGATGAAGTTTTGGAACAATCCAAATCAATTCAAAATCACAACTACTTATTAGAAATTCCAGCTGAATTTAATACCAATAAGGTTTTGATGCATAGTTGTTGTGCGCCATGTGCGGGCGATATTATGGAGCGAATGAAAGCTTCAAATATTGATCTTACAATTTTCTTTTACAATCCCAATATTCACCCCAAAAAAGAATATGAAATTCGTAAACTTGAAAATATTCGATTCGCAGAAAAGCTTAAAATTCCTTTTGTTGATGCTGATTACGATGTCCAGAACTGGTTTGCGCGCGCTAAGGGACTTGAAATGGAGCCAGAGCGAGGTGAAAGATGCACAAAATGCTTTGATATGCGTTTTGAGCGCACTGCGCTTTATGCCTTTGAAAATGGTTTTAGCGTGATCACTTCTTCTCTTGGAATTTCGCGTTGGAAAAATATGGATCAAATCAATGAATGCGGGGTTCGAGCTTCAAAAAATTACGATGGAATTAATTATTGGATATATAATTGGCGAAAGTTTGGTGGAGCAGAGCGCATGTACCAAATCGCCAAAGATGAAGAATTCTATAAACAAGAATATTGTGGATGTATTTTTTCTTTACGCGATACCAACGATTGGAGAGCTTCAAAAGGTCGTGATAAAATCAAAATTGGCGAAGAATTTTATCAATATCTTGATTCTGCAAACCTCAATTCTGACAAAAAATAAAATTACCAATTTTTATGGAAAATTTTTTGACAAATTATTTAGGCAAGTTCGATTTTAAAAACAAAATTCATTGTCTTGCGGGTTTCGCATTTATGATTCTTTGTGCTCAATTGCTGATTTATTTCATGGCTGATGGCAAACCAGTTTTTTCAACTAATGATTCCTATGGCTATTATTTAACCGAGGCTAAAAATATTTATAGACAAAGCTCAATTCATGATATCGCCAAGTTGGGTTTGGATTTGTATTTTGATCAAGTTGAGTTTGCTAATTACGATCCGAGGAACTTTAAGCCCATCCATTTCCCAATTTATTCGCCTTTTTTATCATTATTTTTTTCCCTATTTGACAATGAATTTTTAGTGATCGCATCTTCACAATTTCTCCTGTGTTTGACGATGCTTTATTTTTGTCATTTAATCTTAATCAATTATTTAGAACCCGAAAAATCATTTATAATTTTAGTATTATTTTTGTGGTTTTCGCCATTATTGATTTTTTTATGCGATTCAAATGCCGAAATATTTACCGGCGCATTTATTATGATAAGTTTTTATCTAACTTTATTTGCTAAAAAGCGCACGGGGGTTTTTTATTATTTATGCCTTTTTTTAAGCTCAACCATAATGTTTCTTAGAATCAAATATTTAGTTTTGATTCCGGTTTTAAGCGTGATTTTCAGGCTATTTTGTAAATTTTCTAAAAATGAATTCCAAAAAGAAGAGCAGGAAATTGATATCAAAAATACCATATTTTTTATAATCTTTGCGATTGTTTTGCCATTTATTATTCATCTTTACGCCTACAATAATCTTGGTTGGCATTATTTAAACATGATAATTATTGGTTTAGAAAAATTATTTAATAACCCTCTTAAACAGCTTTATTCCACAACATTTTTTATGTTTAGTCAGGATCTAAATTATGTTTATCACAACTTTGTGATTTTTTTATTAATGATGGCTGGTTCGATATTTTTTTTAATAACAATTTTCAAAAATTTACGATTAAAAACATTGCCAAAAATAATGGTCATCGAGAGTTTTTATTGTATTTTTTATGCCATGTTGATCCTATTTTACAATCACGATGGCTTCAGAATGCTAATAAGCGGTGTCCCAATAATTTTCTATTTAATCTATCGAAATTGCGATTGGGAAAAATTAAAAAAAATCTTAATTCCACTCATTATTTTTGTAAGTTTTTTACAAATATTGGTTATCGATTTGATAATTTTTGATCAAAAAAAAGTCGCTTTGCAAACGCAACTTCTTGAAAAAATAATGGATGAATATGGTCAAAACGATATCGGTATTGATGTTGATTTTATCGATGATGTTTATCGGTTACCGATGATGCACATGATTAAAAATGATAAACATGTAATGATGTTTCATTTCCCCAACCAAGCATGCGATAAATTAACCAAATATTTTGCAAATAACTTTAAATTTAATTTGTTGGTCTTCAGAGAAAAAACAGCTTCAAATTGCGATTTTATCAAAAAAAATTATAAGATTGAGAATCGAAATGATTTAGCTTTAAATAAAGATATAAAGGTTTACTTGCACAATAATTATCAAAAAAACAATCAATAAATGAATAACATTATCGAAATCAAATTGCCCGATGGCGCTGTGCGTCAATATCCAAAAGGAATTGGTGGGGGTGTGACTGGCTTTGAAATCGCTAAATCTATTTCACTTTCTTTATCGAAAGTGGCTTTAGCAATTAAAGTCGATGGAAAGCTCCAAGACTTATCTTGTTTAATCGAAAATAACGCTTCGATCGAAATAATTACCCCGAAATCACCAAATAACTCTTCGAGCCAAAATGATGCTCTCGAAATAATTCGTCACGATTGCGCCCACCTTATGGCTGAAGCGGTTAAAGAGCTTTACCCCGAAACTCAAGTTACGATTGGCCCAGCGATTGAAAATGGTTTTTATTACGATTTTGCCAGAAGCGAAGCCTTCTCAACTCAAGATTTGGAAAAAATTGAAAACAAAATGCGTGAAATTTCCAAGCGTGACGAGAAAATTGCGCGTGAAGAGTGGGAGCGCGATGAGGCCGTAAAATTTTTCGAAAAGATCGGCGAAAAATATAAAGCCGAAATTATTGCTTCGATACCATCTAACGAAAAAATTTCACTTTATCGTCAAGGAAATTTTATTGATTTATGTCGTGGACCTCATGCTCCCTCGACCTCCCACATAAAACACTTTAAATTAATGAAAGTCGCGGGCGCTTATTGGCGTGGTGATTCCAAAAATGAAATGTTGCAACGTATCTACGGTACTGCGTGGGAGAGTGAAGAATCATTAAAAAATTACCTCCACATGCTTGAAGAAGCCGAAAAGCGCGATCATCGCAAACTTGGTCGTGAACTTGATTTATTTCATATTCAAGAAGAGGCCACTGGATCAGTATTTTGGCACCATAAAGGTTATATTTTATTTCGCGAAATCGAAAATTATATTCGTAAAAAAATTTCCGATAATGGATATGTCGAAGTTAAAACTCCGCAATTAATAGATAAAGTTTTGTGGGAAAAATCAGGTCATTGGGAAAAATTTCACGACAACATGTTCATTGCTGAATCGGAGAATCGCCTTTTGGCAGTTAAGCCTATGAATTGTCCGGGGCATGTGCAAATTTTTAATCAAGATTTAAAATCTTATCGTCAACTTCCGCTTAGAATGGCTGAATTTGGGTCATGTCATCGCAACGAATCTTCGGGTTCGCTCCACGGGATTATGCGAGTGCGATCTTTCACGCAAGATGATGCTCATATTTTTTGTGAAGAACATCAAATTAACGATGAGACTTTGGCTTTTTGCGAGCTTCTTAAAGCCGTTTATAAAGATTTTGGCTTTAATGATATTTTGGTAAAATTCTCGACTCGACCCGAAAAAAGGGCGGGTTCTGATGAGGTTTGGGATAAGGCTGAGAAGGCTTTAGAGCAAGCCGTTAATCATGCTGGTTTGGAATATAAATTAAATCCAGGTGAGGGCGCGTTTTACGGCCCGAAGCTTGAATTTACTTTGGTCGACGCCCTAAAGCGTGAGTGGCAATGCGGAACTTTGCAAGTCGATTTTGTTTTGCCTGAAAGATTGAGTGTTAGTTACATTGCTCAAGATGGAACTAAGAAACGCCCAGTTATGCTTCACCGCGCCATTCTTGGCAGTCTAGAGCGCTTCATCGGTATTTTGATTGAGAATTACGCTGGTAAATTTCCATTATGGCTTGCACCAGTTCAGGTTGTTGTGGCAACCATTACTAACGAAACCAATGAGTATGCTAAAAAAGTTTATTCGGCACTAAAATCAAGTGGCGTAAGGGTCGAGCTTGATATCGATGCACAAAAAATTTCGTATAAAATTCGCGAACATTCGCTAAAAAAAGTCCCGTATATTGTGGCCGTTGGCAAAAACGAAGCTAACGAAAATATGGTTTCGGTGCGAAAAATTGGTAGCGATAAGCAAGAAATTTTAAATCTTGAGATGTTTGTATCGCAAGTTGTTTCAGAAATTAAATCCTTAAAATAAGCATGGATTACAATGGTTTTGAAGAGTTATGCTTAATCGACAAATATCTAAAAAACTATAATCAAAGAATTGTTGATCTTATTACTCAAAAAATTGAAATCGACAAAGTGGATTATGTATTAGATTTTGGAGCTGGAATCGGAACCATCGCTGATATTTTTTATAAAAAAACCGAGACTCGGCCGGATTGTTTTGAGATATGTAATTTATCTAAAAAAATTCTTCTTGAGAAACAATATAAAATTTATGAAAAATTTACCAATGAGGAAAAATACGATTTAATATACTCTTCGAATGTTTTAGAGCATATAGAAAATGATTTCGAAATAGTGTTAAATCTCAAAAATATGCTTAAGAAAAATGGTTATTTAATTATTATTGTGCCGGCCATTAGTTTTCTTTTTAGCGAGCTGGATTTTGAAGTTGGTCATTTCAGAAGATATGATAAAAAAAAGTTAGAGGAAATCTGTTTAAAAAATGATTTAAAAATTAAAAATATTAGTTTTTTCGATTCAGTCGGTTTTTTTATACTGGTTGTGATGAAATTCTTAAAAATAAATACCCACAAATCTATCAATCGTAAAAATCTTACAATTTATGATAAAATTTTTGTGAGATTAAATAAATTTATGGATTTATTTTTAAAAAAAATTTGTGGCAAAAATATAGTTTTAATTGCTATGAAGCTCTAGCGTTGTTTTTTAAGTTATCGGTGCATAATTTTTTATTCCAAAATATTTTTAATTTATCTCGATCATATTTGAATTCTTGAGCAAAAATTTTTGAAAAACTTTTTTCGATTTGCGGTAAATGATCAAAAGCATCTTTACACGAATTTAATTGATTTTTTTTATATGGTGAAAAGGAAGAGTAGCCATTTATAGATTTATTTTGTTGTTTTTGACCGGCGAACATAATGTTTACTTCATCAATAGAACCGCTTTTTGGTTGGGTAAACCAAAAAATCGAATCTTTTCCGCCGTTTTTTTTCATTAATTCTTGGTAGCTTTCAACATTATTTTTCTCTGAGCCAATTTTTGTTTTGATAATTTTTAAAAATAATGACTCGGCGATAATCGTGATTGCAAGCGAGTAAAAAAATATCCTCATACCTTTCTTATTGCTAGATTCGGCTTTGTTGAAAGCTAATGTCAAAAAATAAACCAGCGCAAAAAAAACTACGTAAAAAAATCGATTTGATGCGCGAAGATTTGCGAAACTCGGAATGGCAATTTGCAAAAAGTAAAACGTCCCTAGATACTTATCTAAAAGGAAGAAAATTATCATAAAAATTGTTGATTTAAGCAAAATGTTTTCGAACAAATTCAAATTTTTGTAAAAATTTTTTGTGCAAAAATATATAAAAGTAAGCAACACGCCAAAGCCAATAAAGAAGCTGTTTTCGCTATTTCTTTCCATGTAATCAAGTGGCATATATTTGCCGATAAAGTCGATGATTGGAGAGTTGTATATCGTAAAAAGATCGCGAATTTCAAAATAGGATTCGCTGGATATTGGCGCGTGGCGATTGAATAAGTTTTTAATTTCCAAGTAGGATTTGCCAAAAATTATAAGCGCTAGGAAGCTAACAATTAAAAGGGGAATCGCGATTTTTAGAGAATATTTTTGTGGATAAATTTGATTTATTTCATTGATTTTGAAATAGCCAAGAAAAAATAAAAATATTATGAAAATAAAAAACGCCAAAAAACTACCATTATAAGGGCTACAAAATAGCTGGAGAGTGATGCATAAAATGATGTAGCTAATATATTTTAAGTCTTTTTTATCAAAATATTCTTTGCAAAACAAAACCGCCAAAGGCACAAAAATTTTGAAGTTAAGTTGCATGTGACAGAGCTTGAATAATATTATTTGGTTGAAGGCGAAGACATACGCACCTAGAGCTGAAGAGTTGGACGAAAAATTAAATTTTTTAAGAACATAGTAACATATCACAAAATTTGCCAAACATCCGACTAAAATTATGAGATTAAAGGACGATTCCATTTCAAAGCCAACAATTCTAAATAGGCTATAAAATGGTCCCAAAAGCCAATGGCTATCGCTCATCATAATTGTTGAGGGCGTAGGATAAAAAAAGTTAGCTTGTTTAAAATTGATATCTTCGTTGGTGAGGGCTAAATAAAAATGCTCCAAGATATAGTTGTTTAATCTGCCATCGATTAAGTCGCCGATAAAATATGCGCCGAAATCGATTTTGTATAAGATGTTTGTAATGCCAATCAAACCAAGTGTAAAAAACCACAAATTGGTTTGAACTAAGTTGATCATTTTTAAGTGAAGTTTTTAGCAATTATTTTTTTAGCGATGTTTGTTCTTCTATGGCTAAAGCAACATTAAACATGGTTTGTTCGTCAAAATGTTTAGAAATTATTTGTAGACCGAGTGGAAGTCCTTGGTTGTCAAAGCCTGCTGGAACTGACATAGCTGGAAGCCCTGCCAAATTTGACGGGACGGTAAAAACATCGTTAAGATAAATTTTAACCGCATCAAAATTTTTCATTTCTTCAAAACCAAATGCTGAATTTGGCGTTGATGGCGTAAGGATAGCATCGACTTTTTTGAAAGCTTCAACGAAATCTTGGTAAACTAATCGACGCACTCTTTGAGCTTTTTTATAATAAGCGTCATAGTACCCAGCTGATAAAACATAAGTTCCGATCATAATGCGTTTTTTAACTTCGGGTCCAAAACCTTCGGCACGAGTTTTTTGATACATTTCGTTGATAGAAATATTTTCTTGAGAGGTTCTAAAACCGAAGCGAACGCCATCAAAACGCGCTAAATTTGAAGAACATTCGGCTGGGGCCAAAACATAGTAAACCGCGGCCGCATATTGAGTGTGGGGGAGTGAAATATCGATAATTTCGGCACCTTTTTGGCGCAAAATATCGATGCCATTTTTCCAGAGTTTTTCGATTTCTTCGGGCATGCCATCAACGCGATATTCTTTTGGAATTCCGATTTTTAAACCTTTGACATTCGAATTGAGAAGTTTCTCAAATTCTGGAACGGCGATATCGATCGAAGTTGCATCTTTGGGATCGTAGCCCGAAATAACTTTTTGTAACAAAGCGCAATCATAAACATTTTTGGCAAACATTCCGGCTTGATCGAGCGAGCTGGCAAAGGCAATCATACCATATCGCGATGAGCGACCATAAGTTGGTTTTACGCCGACGGTGTTAGTAAATGAGGCGGGTTGGCGAATTGATCCGCCGGTGTCGGAGCCAGTGGCCCCAGCGCATAAATTGGCTGAAACTGCCGAAGCTGACCCGCCCGAAGAACCTCCGGCGACTAGATCTTCGGAAGAGTTATTTTTTTTGTATGGATTTACGACTCGTCCAAAATATGAATTATTGTTGGCAGAACCCATGGCGAATTCATCCATGTTAAGCTTGCCAAGGCATATTGAACCAGCATCGAATAGCTTTTGGGTAACAGTTGATTCGTAGGGTGGAATAAAGTTTTCGAGCATTTTAGAAGCGCAAGTCGTGCGGATGTTTTTGGTGCAATATAAATCTTTAATGCCGAGTGGAATGCCTTCAAGTTCGCGCATTTGGTTTTTTGCGATGTTTTCGTCAGCTTTTTTTGCCTGAGTTAAAGCGACATCAAAAGTTTCAGTGATAAAACAATTAAGATGACGATTATTTTCAATATTTTTTATATAGGCTTGAGTTAGCTCGGTAGCGCTAAAATCTTTGTTATTTAAGCCTTTAAGAGTTTGTTTAATTGATAATCTG
Organism: Pseudomonadota bacterium; assembly: GCA_009925685.1. Classification (GTDB taxonomy): domain Bacteria; phylum Pseudomonadota; class Alphaproteobacteria; order Rickettsiales; family UBA1997; genus CAILUF01. The sequence continues at coordinate 15,421 of RFYG01000011.1, read as the reverse complement.
GTAATATCCATAAAGTTATTTTTTTAAGTTGTATTTTAAAATGCAATAGATGGCTCTAAAACCGTCTTTCCAAGAAATTTTTTTGCCTTCGGCATAAGTTCTGCCGTGGTAAGAAATTCCAATTTCATAAATGCGACATTTAGTTTTGGCAATTTTAGCGGTGACTTCAGGTTCAAAACCAAAACGATTTTCTTCGATTTTGATATTTTTGATAATGTTGCTTCGAAAGGCTTTGTAGCATGTTTCCATGTCACTTAAATTGAGATTAGTGAAAAAATTAGATAACATAGTTAAAAAACCGTTCCCAATTCGATGCCAAAAATATAAGACTCTTCGGCATTCGCTACTTATAAACCTAGATCCATAAACTACATCAGCCTTACCTTCAATGATTGGAGTGATAATTTTTAGATAATCTTTAGGATCATATTCGAGATCGGCATCTTGAATAATTATGATGTCACCCGAGGCGTTTTGGATTCCAGCTCTGATTGCAGACCCTTTACCTTGATTAAAAGGTTGATATATTATTTTTTGAACTAGTGGTTCAATTTCATTTTTTAAAATTTCTCGCGTACCATCGTTTGAAAAATCATCAATAATGATTATCTCAATTTTTTTATACGAAGAATTTTTGACTGCTTCGATGATTTGACGAATAGTATTTTTTTCGTTGAAACATGGAATTATAACAGATAGTATCACCGCTTTAAAATTATTTTAATAAAATTGTTTATGAAAAAATTACTAGCTTTCGATGCTAGATACTCAAGCTCAAAATTATATTTTTTGGCAAAATTATATTTTCTGGTTTTAATAGTCTATACACTTTTTTTTCTTCCAATAGTTCTAAATTCGGGTATTTACATCGATGATGTGATTTTATTAACAAGTGTTTATTCGACAATTAAATTTTACAAAGCATCTCTTGCGGAAATTTCATTTAAGTCGATCGTGGAATTTTTAATAAGTGGTAGAGTTTATGGGATATATTTTTTTCTTTATATACCGTATTATTTTACTCATAAAGTATTGACTTATCAAATATCAAAAGCTGTTTATAATTTAATATGTGTTTTGGCATTTGCTCGATTTGTAAAATTATTAACACGCAATGATTATAATTATTGGGCATTTATTTTTTTAATGCCGATAGTTTTTTTGGCTTCGAATTCTGATCCATTAACTTCGCAGGGCTTATCAACGCAATTAACCTTAGTTTTTGTAGCTCTAACCATTTGTTGCTATGTAAATTACCAAAATAATCAAAAAAAAGCCTATTACTATTTATCAATTTTTTTCTTTTTCTGGTCATTTTTTTATTATGAAATTGCATTATGCATAGTGCCAATAATGATAATTTTGGCTACCCGATTTCGTCTTCAAAAAACTGATAAAATATTTTCAAAGAATCGTTTTTTAAATTATTGCCAAACTTCGATTAGCGTCTGTTTTAAAGAGTTAAAAATTCATCTACTAATTTTTATAATTTGGGTTATCACATGCTTTATTGTCAGAAATATGTCTGAAAGAATTTATGATGGCATCAATTTTAATTTTAATTTCCAATATTTTTACTTGGCATGGCTGATCCAAACTATTAGGGCCTTGCCTTTGAGTTTTTCTAATTCCGAGCATTATTTAGGTTTAGTGAGTTATGGAGATGTATTCTTGGGCTTTGTATTATTTGTTTTGTGTTATGCGATTTTTATAAAAATTTTACCCAAGATTAACTTTCAAAATTATTATCGTGACCTGATTTTAATTGGTTTGTCGCTATCTTTGATTCCGCCATTTATTTTGAGTTTACCGTTAAAATATCAGCTATGGGCGATAAATTATAATTCGTCGTATGTCCAATTATTTATTCAATTTTTCGGAATTGTTTTACTAATCATTTTGTATGTTGACCATTTAATAAAAAATTCACTGCAATATAATTCAAGATTCAAGCATCAAATATTTTTGAAAGTAATTGCGATAATTATATCTGCGGTTATTGCAATCACTTGCGTTCTTAACAAAAATTATACTCTCAAGAAAAATATCTCATTAAAATACGACAATTACAAAAATTTAGTCGAGGTATCTAAATTGGGCATCATGGACGATATGCCCAAAAATCTTCCGCAATATTTTGATTTTTTGATTTTTGAAGAGATTAATTATCAAACATCACTAGAAGCTATACTCACAAAAAACAAAAACCATGAGAAATATTTTTTAAACAAATTTTATGACAAAAAAAATAAGTTATTGAATTTTGTAAATGGTATTTACCATCCAAGCTTTTTTAATTATCACCTCAAGACAGATCTAATTGTAATTTCTGAGATTGGTCAAAAAGGTTTAGATTTTATCAAATCTAATTCGGATGGAGTCGAGTTAAAAAACTTTTATTATCTTGAAGATGGTAAAAATGAAAAGAGTTTTAGTAAAAATTTAAGTGGCTTTGTTTTGTTCGGCAAACTCAATAAAATCAAATATAAATGCCTTGAAAAATCGGCGGAAAATAATTGTAATTTTATACTCAATCTCTCTGATGTTAAAATTTTTATCAACAAACAATATTCCTTCAAATTAGAATCAATAATAAACGAATTAAATTCGCGCTTTGGTGAAAAAATATTCAATGATTCAATTGATAAATTAAGAATTGATTTAGAGAAAAGTTCAGCGGGGATATTTATAAAATTAGAATCAAAAAATTATAACCTAACAAGAGGGTTATAAATTTTTATTGGGCTTTTTCAATCAATTTAAGCAACTCACTTTTATTTAAAAATTCGCTAGTAAGTAAACCATTTTTGGCATTTGGTCCATAAACAGCATTGAATGGAATAGCGTAACGATTGTGTTTGGCGAGGTATTTCATGATATCGGGGTCGGGTTTGGTAATATCGGCACGAAGCCCAACAATTTTGCCATCTTTGAGCAATTTAACAATTTCTTTGCTGTTTAAAACCATAATTTTGTTGAATTTACAAGTAAGGCACCAATCGGCGGTAACATCAACCAAAACAACCTTATTTTGTGATATTAAGTTGTTAAGAATTGATTCATCAAAAACATTCCAATGAGAATCTGTTTCGCTTTTGATTTGGATTTGGCGCTGATGAAATTCTAACGGAAGAGTGAAGGAAAGCGCGGTAAAAAGTATCACGAGAATAAATTTTAAAAGATTATTTTTGAGTTTTAGGCTCGCAAAAATTAGTACCGAAATTAACGCTACTAGAAGTGATGGTAGAATGCCGATAGTATTGCTTAAAACAAAGGTAAGCCAGACCGAAGTTGCTAGTAAAAATCCGGCCATCAAATGCTTAATTTTAATCATCCATTTTCCGGGTTTTGGAAAAAAATTTATAAGTTTTGGAGATATTATTAGAGCTAAATATGGCCCCGAAAAACCAATCCCAATAAAAATAAAAACTAACAAAATAGTTGAAAAATCTTGAGTTAAAGCAAAAGAAATTGCGCTTCCTAAAAATGGTGCAGAACAAGGGGTGGCCAATAGGACTGCCAGAATCCCAGAGAAAAAATTTGGTAAAAAAATATTTTTTTGCGCTTCTTTTTCGGAGATTTTTTTATTTAGAATGGTTGCTAAAAATTGATTAAAATTAATTTCAAAAATACCTAATAATTCAGCTGTAAAAATTGCTAAAATTATTATGAGAAAAATTAAAAAATATGGATTTTGAAATTGAAATCCCCATCCCAAGGAGTTTCCAACGCTTTGAATTGAATAAGCAAAAAAAGCCAAAATAAAAAAACAAAATAAGATGCCAATTATGGTTGAAATAAAACTAAATCTTATTGATTTAGAAGGTGCGCCAGAGTGTTTAAGGATCGACATAAGTTTGATTGAAATTACCGGCAAAACACAAGGCATTATGTTCAAAATCAAGCCACCAAACATGGCAAGCAAAAGCATAAAAATAATTTTATTGCTCGGGTTTTTAAGTGATTTTTTCATTCCAAGCGACATATCAATTTCATTAAAATTCTCGGAGGACTCGATTTTGGTTTCGTAGAGTTTTTTAGTGTAAAACTTTTCTATTTTGTTAAGAGCAACAGCATCAATACTTTCAATATCTAGGCTAAAATTTTGAGAGATTGGAACGCAAACATCTTTACACACCGCGTAATCTAATTTTAAGTTAATTTTGGTGGTTTGAGCAGAGTCAATAGTTTCGATGAAAATTGGAATTATAATTTCGTTTTGGTAGTAGGAATATTTTAGCGATTCAGAGCCAATTTGTTCAATTCCTTCAAGCGCTGGCGGAAAGTAAATCGTGTGATTTTTGTAATTTGTCGATGAGTTTAAATCAAATTGGGGAGGCATGCCAATTCCGCTATCGTCATTCCCGTAGATTTTCCAACCATTTTCAAGTTTAAATTCAACTCCAATTACCAATTTTTTTTGGTTATTTTCGTTGAAATAGCTACCAATTAGTGAAGTTTTAGCGCCACTTTGATCGTGGTTTTGCCAAGGTGAGCTTGCTCCATGGGTGTTTTGAAGCATTAAAATCAGAAATAAAAATATTTTTATAAATATTTGCATTTTGTTTGTTGAAAAACTTGGTTGATAATGTAATTTGTTTTGTCTCACTTCAAAACATAATTTAAATCATAAAAATGAATCATCAAACTAATTTTAAGAACAGCGATGTTTTGTATGCAAATAGCAAAAAAGTTTCTTGTGATGGAAGTTCTGAAAGCTCAAAACACCCTTTAATTTATTTGAATATGGGAGAAAATGATTTCGTCGTTTGTCCTTATTGTAGTAAGCATTTTTCACTCAATAATTCTTCGAGTTCTATCAATAATAATTTAAAAAATAAAAAACATTAAAATGATTAATACCGCAATTATTGGATTACAATGGGGTGATGAGGGCAAAGGAAAAATCGTCGATTTTTTATCAGATAAATTTAATGCAGTCGTCAGGTTTCAAGGTGGTCACAATGCTGGCCACACCATTAAAGTTGATGATAAAACTTTTAAATTAAGTCTATTGCCATCTGGTATTATTCGAGGCAAATTCTCTGTAATTGGCTCAGGAGTAGTTGTAGACCCCATCGCGCTTTTTTCGGAGATTGAAAAAATTGAAGAATCTGGCATTAAAATTTCTCCACAAAATTTGGCAATTGCTGATAATTGTTGTCTTATATTATCAATTCATCGTGAGCTTGATCAACTTCTCGAAGCGCAAAAGGGTAAAGATAAAATTGGTACCACCGGACGAGGAATTGGGCCTGCATACGAAGATAAAGTTGGAAGAAGAGCGATTAGAATTTGCGATTTAAATAACCAAGAAATTCTTAAAAATCGCCTAAATAATTTGTTATATTTTCATAACTTGCTTAGAAAAAGTCTTGGCGCTCAAGAAGTTAGCGTTGATAAAATTCTTCAAGAATTAGAGCCGATTCGCTACAAAATATTAACTTTTTCGAGATCATCTTTTGAAATTTCGGCGCATCTAAAAAAACATGGTCCAGTGATGTTTGAAGGTGCTCAAGGAGCGCTTCTTGACATATCATTTGGTACATACCCTTTTGTCACTTCTAGTAATACCGTTGCCGGACAAATTGCTCTTGGTTCTTGCTTGGGAATTGGAGATGTTCACGATACTATTGGCATTATAAAAGCTTACACAACACGAGTTGGCTCTGGACCATTTCCGACTGAGTTGCATGATAAAACTGGTGAATTTTTAAGGATTGAAGGCAATGAGATTGGAACGGTTACTGGCCGAAATCGTCGTTGCGGTTGGTTTGATGCGGTCTTGATTAAGCAGGTCATAAATTTATCTTCGATTAAAAATGTTGCGCTTACTAAAATTGATGTACTCGATAAATTAGAAATCATCAAAATTTGTGTTGGTTATAAAATTGATGGTAAAGAATATGATTACTTACCGCAATCAATTGAATTGTGGGATAAAATTGAGCCAATTTATATCGAAATGAAGGGTTGGAAGTCCTCCACAGTGGGCGTAAAATCTCTCGCAAATATGCCCAAATTAGCTCAAGAATATATTGCCAAAATCGAGTCATTATGCAAAGTTAAAGTTGTTATAATATCCACTGGGCCTAAGCGCGATGAAACCATCATTCTATCATAAAAATGGACGAAATATCTCATCAAAAAGTTGTTTTACAAATTATTCCTTCGCTTGAGAGTGGGGGTGTTGAAAGAGGCACAATCGATATAGCAAAAACCCTTAAGAGTGCAGGTTTTAGGCCAATTGTGATGTCGCGCGGGGGAATCATGGTTTATGATTTAAAAGAGGCAAAAATTGAACATGTTAACCTCAATGTTAAATCGAAAAATCCTTTTACGATTTTTAAAAACATTAACAAAATCCAAAAAATTCTTGAAGATAATGCGGTTGATATAGTCCATGTTCGCTCAAGAGCGCCAATGTGGAGCGCATATTTTGCATGCAAAAAAACTAAAACCAAACTTGTTTCAACAATCCACGGCACCTATTCATTAAATTTTTTGTTTTGGCAAGTTTTTCCATTAAAAAAATTATATAATTCAATGATGTTGAGGGCTGATCAAATCATTGTTGTCTCAAATTATATAAAAAATTATTTACTCAAATATTATAAAGGCGATTTTGAAAACAAGGTTGATGTTATTCAGCGTGGCGTTGATCTAAAATATTTTAACTCTGAAAAAATTTCTAAAAATCGAGTAATCGATCTCATTAAAAATTGGAACCTACCCGAAGACAAAAAAATCATCCTCATGCCCGCAAGATTTACATCATGGAAGGGTCATGAATTTTTAATTGAAGCTTTAGCTAAAGTTAAAAATGATTTTTTCTGCGTGATGGTTGGCTCCGATCATGGTCATAAAAAATTTCGTAAAAAACTTGAACAAAAAATTGTTCGCGAAAATTTAGCTGAAAAAATTCGCATTGTTGGACCTTGTCGAGATATGCAATCTGCCTATAATGTATCACATTTTGTTGTAGCACCAAGCGTTCGCCCCGAAGCTTTTGGAAGAATTTCCATAGAAGCGCAAGCTTCTTGTAAAATAATTATTGCCACTAAAATTGGCGGGGCTCTCGAAACGATAATTGACAAAGAAACCGGTTATCTTGTTGAACCTAACGATGTTAATGCTTTAGCAGATATTATTGATTTTGTTTTACAAATGCCAAAGGAACAAGCTGAAAAGATGGGTTTGGCGGGTCGAAAAAATATCGAGAAAAACTTTTCAAATGATTTGATGTGCCAAAAAACTTTAGAAGTTTATCAAAAATTACTTAACTAAGTTTTAATCATTTTTTGCAAAATTCTCATCCCAAAATTCTCATCCCAAAATTCTTATATTTTGTTTGATTTTTATCCTAAAAAATTAGGCAAAATTATATTTTAAACCCCAAAACATCATTAATTAAAAAACTTATCATCAAAATTATTAACTCTTATTGATAATTTCGGCATCTGGGTAAATTTTGTTAATCATCGCTCTTTTTAAAACTAAATGACAAATTATGTTGGAAATTAAGATATTTAAAACTCCGATGGTGATAATTTTTAAAATTGACATTGCCGAGAAATTGCGGACCTCAATTGCAAGTAAAATTAATGGAACTAAATAACAGTTAAATATCATTATTATATGTGCCATGGTGTAAATATCGTTGCTTCTAAGTAGGGCGCAGGTGGCAATAATAATTAAGAGTGAGGATAAGCAAATAAGAATTATAATGGCCAACTCAATCATATTTTTTTGCGATTAAATAATAGAAACAAAACAGCCACCAATTTGAGTAAAAACAGAATTATAATTATATCAAATATTTCTCTAAATTGAGCTTTTGAAATTGTTAAAAAAAGCAAAATAAATTGGGTAAACATTAAATAAAAACACATGATTTTTTCATAAGAGTTGTTGGAGTGAAAAAACCTCAACAAAGTCAGAGTCATTGAAAGCCCTAATGCGGTGTTAAGAATTACAATATAGTCCATTAATAAATGCCTGATGGTTGATTTTCTTCGAGATTGTTTTCTGGCTCTTGGGCACTACTATCTTTATTTGAAGACTCTGATGACGAGGTCTCTGACGAGGTTTCTTCGAGATTATCTTCAACTTTTAGTGCTTCAAAAAAGATTTTTTCCTTAGGAGTTGATGGAGTTGGATATTTACCTGTGGTTCTATCGATTTTAACAAGTTTTACAGTATTTGGAACTCTGAACGGAATAGAGGGTTTATCCTGCATAGCCTCTTTCATGAAGTCGATAAAAATTGGTAAGGCCACCGAGGCTCCAGTTTCTTCGTCTCCAAGAGATTTAGGTGTATCAAAACCAACGTAAACCGCCATTACTAAATCGGGAGAGAAGCCAACAAACCACGAGTCAAAAGAGTTGTTGGTGGTGCCAGTTTTACCACCTATAATTTTCCCAATTGATTTTGCGCGACCAGCGGTTCCTCTATCAACAACGCCCTGAAGCATTGAAGTAATCTGGTAAGCGGTTGCGCTATCGGTAACTGTTTCGCGATCATCAGCAAGAATAGGAGTTGGAAGCTGTTCGGGAGCTTTTTCTATGTAGTCGTTGAGATTGTTTATGAAGCAATTATTACATGTTCTTTTGTCGCGTTTGTAGATAGTTTTTCCATCTCGATCTTGAATTTTTTCAATCATTGATGGAGATATTTTTTTGCCACCATTAACCATCATCCCATAGGCGGTTGCTAGTCTCATTACGGTTGTTTCGGTCGAACCAAGAACCAAAGAATAAATCTGTTTAGGGTTGTCATTGACACCAAATCTTTTGACAACTTCGACGACTTTATCAAGCCCAATCATATCTGCCATGCGAACTGTGGTAACGTTTCGAGATTGCTCCAAGCCAGTTCTGAGCGTGGTTAATCCATAAAATTCTCCAGAATAGTTTGAGGGTCGATAGGGCGGTAAGCCAATTCCTTGGTTTAAAGATATTTCTTCATCCATCACAACTGATGCAGGAGTGAAGCCATTTTCAAGTGCCGCAATATAACCAAAAGTTTTCATGGTTGATCCGGGTTGACGAAGAGCTTGAGTTGAGCGATTAAATTGATTGGGTTGATCAACATAGCCACCCGACATAGCGATAACTCTTCCAGTGTGCGGGTCAAGGGCGACAAAACCGCCATTAACTTCGGGAATTTGTCGTAGATTAAAGGTTCCATCTTTGGTCGATTTTTCGACCAAAATCACATCACCAATATTCATAACATCGTTAATTTTTTTCGGCACTGGCCCTCGAGAATCAATAGTTTTGTATTTTTTTGCCCACTTAACCGAAGCGAATTCAATTGATCCGATTTCGCCATTTTCGATCCCGATTGAAGCTAAATCTTTCGACACGGATAAAACTACCGCTTTAAGCCAAGATTCTTTGTAAAGTTTTTTAACATCAAACTTTTCGAGTTGTTCTTGCCATTTACCCGCAATATCTATTTGCCCAAGAGCACCTCGATAGCCGTGTTTTTTGTCGTAATCTTCGATACCTTTTTCTAAAGCGTTTATGCCAATATTTTGAATTTTTGGGTCGAGAGTTGTGCGAACAACTATGCCATTTTCAAAAACATTATCCGAACCATAAAGATTGGTGAGTTCTTTTTTGACGCTATCAGAAAAAAAACTTGCTCGAATCAAATCTTGATCAACTCGAGTTTTTAGAACAATTGGCTGTTCCATGGCAATTTTACCAATTTTTTCTTCAATAAAATTTTCAGCAATCATGCGCTCTATAACCCAGTTGCGTCGATCTTTGGCTTTTTGAATATTTTTGCGCGGATCAAGTTTTGATGGGGCTTTGGGAAGAGTTGCTAAAAGAGCGACTTCTTCGAGCGTAAGTTCATCAATAGATTTATCAAAATATACTTGGGCAGCGGCGGCTACTCCATAAGCCCCTGAGCCCAGATAAATTTGATTCAAATATAATTCTAAAATACGTTCCTTTGGAAAAGTTTTTGACATGCGATAAGCCAAAATCGCTTCTTTAATTTTGCGCTGAAAAGTTCTTTCGCGAGTTAAAAGAAAGTTTTTAACAACTTGTTGAGTTATGGTTGAAGCCCCTCCCATGCCACCTTCGCCACTGATGGCGCCAAAGGTGTTGGTGATAGAGGTGCGAAATATGGCAAATAAATCAATCCCAGAATGTTTATAAAAATTGGCATCTTCGGCGGCCAAAAAAGCGTTGATTAAATTTTTGGGAATTGAATCGATGGGGACGAATATTCTTTTTTCTTTGGAGAATTCGCTGATCAAAGACCCGTCAGAAGCGTAAAGACGAGTGGTTATCATTGGATTATAATTCTTGAGTTGTTCGTAATCTGGCAGATTTTCGCTAAATTGTTTAAAAATAATGAACGCAAAACTAACGCCCAATACACCCATAAATATGAGTCCGGCAAAAAGAATGCTGATAGTTTTTTTCATAGATTGGAATTTATTAATTTTGCGATGGTTTCAAAAGACTGGGGCATTTTTTCGATTATTTTATAAAAATCTAGTTTTAAAACCTAAAAATATTTCTAAAAATTTTGCTCTTTTAATCTTTGTTAAGATGTTTGGAGTTGACCTGATTAATATTTTCGGAGTTGACCTGATTAATATTTTCGATGTTTTTTTGATAATCATTTCGTGATTCTAAAAACTCGGCTTGCATTGTTTTGATTTCTTGCGTGGATAAAATCGGATGTTTGTCGTTTGGACTTTTGTCGGGGTTATTGAGTTGAGTTGAGTTTTGTAAATCTTTTTGTTCTTGAATAAAAGTTAAAGATTTGTCGCGGATTGAGGTAAGAGTAGGGGCGTTTAAAATTGGGCTGATTTGTGAAATTCTCTCGAGCGTTACAAAGCTAGAAATTTGTTGATATAGATTGGAGGTTTCTTCGTCAAATTTGTTTGATTTAACCGTTATTGCCAAACATATCGACAACTGGACTACTTGAAGTTTGAGTGCCAAATTCAACATTTTGTTGAATCTTATTACCGAATATATCGACATCATCATTTTGTGTATTTTGGTTAAAAATATCGATAGCAAAATAATCATCTTGATTATCATCGCTATTTTTTTGCGATTTTGGAGTTTTATTTTTGCTCATAATTTTATTTGTAATTATTAAAATATTGATCAATTCCTGAAGCTAAAGTTTTGGAAACTAATCGTCGATAACTTAAACTATTTAACATTTTTTCCTCGGTTTTATTAGATAAATATCCCAATTCAATCAAAACCGAAGCCATATCTGGTGCGGTTAAAACCATAAAACCAGCAAAACGATGAGTATTTTGTAAAATTTCAATATCAGCTTTTTTTACTTCCTTAATAATAAATTTAGCTAATCGCGCCGAACTATTTTTTGATTCGCGTTGCGATAAGTCAATTAAAGTTTTCATGATATCCTTACTGGCCCCAGAAAAGTCGATGCCGTTAATTATATCGGCCTGATTTTCTTTTTGCGCTAAGACCTCAGCTTGCTTGTCCGATGAAGTTTCGGAAAGGGTATAAATTGAAAAGCCCGACACGTTTTTATCGACAATCGAATTAGCATGAAGTGAAATAAATAGATCAGCTTTTTTTTTGCGCGATTTGGCCACTCTTTTATCGAGTGGGATAAAAAAATCATCATCGCGCGTAAGATAAATTTTATATTTTTTTTCCTTAGCGAGATGTTTGGCAAGCTCTTTAGCATATGACAAAGTAAGGTTTTTTTCTTTTGTTCGAGCAAATAGCCCAATGGTTCCGGGATCTTTACCGCCATGACCGGCGTCAATAACGATAACGGGTTTTTGAGGAATTTGAGTTATTGAAGTTTCAGAATTTGACGAAATTTTTTTAGGATTAATTTTGGCAAGATAATTGACGCTTTTATCATTAGGTTGGCGGATTTTATATTTAACAATCGAGTTATGAGTTTTTTTAACCACCAAATCTTGATTATTATTTTCTTGGCTTTTGGGGGATTTGTCACTCGGGATAATTTTTGGATCGAAAGTTTTTTCATTTTCAGCATCGCTTTCACCAACGTTTTTAGCATTATTTTTATCTTCATCATCTGGGGGAATTTGATCGAGAATATCGTCAATTTTTTTAATATTTTTGTTTGAAGTTGTTTTGGTTTTTGAAGTTGTTGGTGATGGTTTTTTTAACTCCTCAATGACTGAATTTTTTGGCTTAGAATCTTTATTAGGTTGATCTGGTTCGTTTGAATCTATATTAATTTTTGGGTTTTTTTGAATTAATTCGGTTGTAATTAAATTTTGCTTAGCGTCAAAAAAAGTATTTTTTGTGATAAATTTTTCATCAAAAAATATATATATCGTTAATTTATCGCTATTCTTATCAAAAGTTATTTTTGAAACATAATCAGGTTTTGGAGTTGATAATTTATCAGAAACTTTAGTGTTTTTGATTTCAATTGCGACCCGATTGGGATTTGACAAGGTGAATATTTTGTAGTCAGTTTTGCGGTTTAGTTTTATTGATAATTTTTGCTCTTTGGAAAATTCAATATCCAAAACTTTGTTAAAGTTTGAGGTGTCGGAATTCTGTTTATCAGCGCAAAATGACTCTTCAATTGATGTTACGAAAACCACCAAACTAAAAGCGAGCCATAACAAAATCAATTTTTTAAGTTTGTTAATTTTTCTAAAAAATAACATTTAGATTGGAATTATTTATGCCGAAAACCTTTGTAATTCTAGGAGAGAATTGTTGGTGTTAAAATCTTTTTTATATTTACAAAATCATATTTTTTTCTCAAGTAAATAATGCTCCGGCGTGCTTCAAGACTAATTATTTAAATTTATTAGGAGTGAAAAATTGTGAAGATATTTAAATTTGTTACTAGATTTTACAAAAAATTACAATTTACTTTGCTAAAAGCGTTGATACTCTAGCCTCAACATCATTATAATGTGTTAACCATTTTAATAACTTAATTAATTTTCAAATGTGTGGAATAATTGGCGCCGTTGGTTCAAGCAGGGTTTCAGAAATTATTGTATCGGGTTTAAAAAAACTTGAATATCGAGGCTACGACTCAGCCGGAATTGCTTTTTACGAAGATAAAAAATTTTCCATCATTAAAGAGGAGGGCAAAATAATTCGCCTTGAAAACGCCCTCAAAAAAAGAAAAATTAATTCCAACACCGGAATTGGTCATACTCGTTGGGCAACACATGGGATTCCAAGTCGTGAAAATGCTCACCCTCATGCTTCCTCTCAGGTTTGCGTTGTTCATAATGGCATCATCGAAAACTACCAAGAATTAAAAAATAAACTTTCGAAGTTTGGCTCTAAATTTATTAGCCAAACCGATACCGAGGTCTTACCTCACCTGATTGAATATTATTATGCGCAAGAAAATGATATAATTCGCTCATTAATCAAAGCGTCGGCAGAAATTCATGGCACATTTGGGATCGCGGTGATGTTTAAAAATCATGAAGAAGTTATCGCCGTTGCTAAAAAAGGTTCGCCAATTGTTATTGGCCTTGGCGAGCACGAAAATTATGTTGCTTCCGATTTTTATGGTTTGGCGGATTTTACCAATCAAATTATATTTTTGGACGATGATGAATTCGGTTTAATATATAAAAATCGTATCGAAATTTATGATAAAAATGGCAATGAAGTTAAAAAAATCCCCAAAATTCTTGAATCACAAAAAAACCAAGTAACCAAAAATGGTTTTGAACACTTCATGCTTAAAGAGATTTATGAACAGCCCAGAGTTCTCGAAGAAACCCTCCAATCTTATGTTGATTTAGCGCAAAACAAAATTCATTTACCAAATTTTTCTTTTGATCTTGGGGGGGTTAAAAAAATTACCATCGTCGCTTGTGGAACCTCATATTACGCTGGAATGGTGGCCAAATATTTATTTGAACAAATTGCCAATATTGAGGTTGAGGTTGATATTGCTTCGGAATTTCGTTATCGAAAAAAACCTTTTAGCGAAGGAAATTTGATGATTTTTGTTTCGCAATCAGGCGAAACTGCTGATACTCTTGCCAGCCTCAAACACGCCAAGCAACATCATCAAAAAATATTATCAATCGTTAATGTGCCTCATAGCACTATGGCGCAATTATCCGATTCGGTTATTAGAACTCTGGCTGGTCCAGAAATTGGGGTTGCTTCAACAAAGGCTTATACCGCGCAAGTTGCAGTTTTAGCTATTTTAGCGATTTATTTGGGTAAAATTAACAACAACATTTCCGAACAAAACCAAGCGCAATATTTGCAAGAGTTGGCCAAAAGTGCTAACAAAATGAGCCAAATCTTTGAGGATGAATCAATCCGCAATATTAAAAAGATTGCCTCGAAACTTACGAATTCTGAGCAAATTCTTTATATTGGTCGTTCAATTTCATCGATTACGGCTTTTGAGTCGGCGCTTAAATTTCGTGAACTAACTTATATTAACGCTCAAGCTATTCAGGCTGGAGAATTAAAGCATGGTACAATTGCCGTAATCGACAAAAAAATGCCGGTCGTTGTTATTGCTGTGCGCAATAAAGAAAATGAGATTTTTGAAAAAACTCTTTCAAATGCTCAAGAAGTTAATGCGCGCGGAGGTAAAATTTTGTTTGTAAGTGATAAAAAAGGAATTGAATTTTTCGCCAAAATGGCACGAAATCACATCGAAATTCCTGAAATTGACGGCATAATTCAAGAGGCTATTACGCCAATAATTCCTTTGCAATTATTGGCGTATTATGTGGCTTTGTTTAAAGGTCATGATGTTGATCAGCCAAGAAATTTAGCCAAATCAGTTACTGTCGAGTAGGTGTTATATAAAATTTTATCGATTTATTTATCTCTGTGGTGTGGATTGGTGAATTTATTTTATGATTTTTAGAGCTGATTTTTATTTTTTGTCAATAGGCCCGTTTCTTTAATTAACCCCAAAGTGTAAAGGTAAAAATTTATAAAATTGATTAATGTGACTATCAAGATATAGAGCAACTACGGGTTGGATTTCCTTGGGGAATTTCATTTTGAGATGAGGTAGATCCAGCTCGAGATGAGGTAGATCCAGCTCTAGATGAGGCGCGTTGAATCTCATTTGAGTCATCTTCAGCTTGAAGTGAGGTAGATTCAGCTTGAAGTGAGGCAGGTTCAACTTTAGATGGGGTTGGATCTCTTCGGAGAATTTTATTTTGAGATGAGGTAGATTCAGCTCGAGATGAGGTAGATTCAGCTCGAGATGGGGCAGGTTCAACTCGAGGTGAGGCGCGTTGAATCTCACCTGAGACATCTTCAGCTTTAAGTGAGGCAGGTTCAGCTTTAGATGGGGCACGTCCATCTTGAGATGAGTCGCGTCCATCTTGAGGTGAGGCGCTTTGAGTCTCACTTGAGGCATCTCCAACTTGAAGTGAGGTAGATTCAGCTCGAGATGGGGC
>RFYG01000002.1 GCA_009925685.1 Pseudomonadota bacterium | reverse complement strand
TTACTGGGTTGCCTTCAGTAAAAAAGACTATTGTCTTAACATCTCTCGAGCAAAATTGAAATAGGCACGTGATCGGAAGGATTATTTTCAGTTCTAAAATTTTTATAAATGCGCGCTTCGCGCAACATATTCTTGGCCCCAGCCTCTATCCAAATATGATCTAATCTTCTACCTCTATTTGATTCAAAAGGCTTTAATGCTCTATAGCTCCACCAGCTATAAAGCTTGTCATTATCACTTGCCATAGCGCGATGGCTATCGACAAAATTGCCAAGAAGTTGAAGATTTGAAAGCTTTTCGACTTCAACCGGAGTATGGGATACAACATTTAATAATTGCTTATGAGACCAAACGTCAAAAGGGCTTGGAGCGATATTAAAATCACCTAAAATAATTGTATTCGAAGATTTATTTTTATGAAAATACTCGCTCATCCAATCAACAAATTTTAGTTTGTGATCAAACTTTGGATTTAGGCTTGCATCAGCAATATCGCCTCCCGCCGGCACATAAAAATTATGAAGATTAATCGCGCCAACGGGCGATTCAATTTGGGCACTAATGTGTCTTTTGTGGCCATAATTAAGTATATCAAATTTATTGATATTGCTCATGGGAAATTTTGACAAAATTGCCACGCCATTATATGATTTTTCGCCGTCAAACTCAACAAACTCAAAGCCCAATCTCTTAATTTCTAATAACGGAAATTCGTTGTTCGCAACCTTTGTCTCTTGCAAGCACACCACATCGGGTTGAAAATCTTTCACAAATTTTCTGATTAAATCTATTCTGAGGCGCAAAGAATTTATATTCCACGAAACTATTTTCATCACTCAAATTCAAATGTAACAACTACCGAAGATCTGACTATTTCTTCTCCCGGTTGGACTTCGGGATACGAACCCTTAGGATTAGAGCCTTGATCGGCCATCACCGCCATTCTTTGCATGGCATAAGGTTGATAATAATTTTCCTCATCATGATATTTTATGATTTTTTTGAGTTTGACTTTGAGTGATTTGGCAGTGGCTTCGGCTTCTTTTTTAGCGTTTATGATGGCTTGCATGCGCGCTTGGTATTTTATTTTCTCAATTGAATCGACTATAAAACTTAAAGATCCAACCTCTTCAACTCCCGACTTTATAAGCTCGTTGATTATTTTTGTAGCCTTGGACATCTCTCGCACCTTTACAGAATAGCTTTGCAAGGCCACAAAGCCTTTCAAGACCTCTTTAACAGGTGGGCAACCTGATTTATCGCAAGGTAAGCTTGTTCGGTCATATTCGGGGTAAGTCGAGTAATTTATGGTCTTAATATCGTTTTTATTTATGCCATTTTCTTCCAAAACTTCGAGAGATTTTTTGGCTATTTCTTGCATTTCTTGCTGAGACTCGTTGAGGGTTTTTTTTAATTTTTTTACAGTAAATATAAAATTGGCGACATCGGGAATGGCTTTTATTTCAGCGCTTCCTCGACCATTTAAAGTTTTTTGTGAAATATAACTTTTTTCTTTGATTTTAATATCCAAAACCAACGAAGTTGCGTAAAAAAGTAAAAAAATTATTAACGAAACTAAGGTAAGCTTAATTAGATTTGTTAAAGTCTTGTCGAGGATAAGCATGCGAAGCGTTTGAATGAAAATATTGATGAAATTTTAACAATCGACAACCGAATTCGAACGATTTGTTATCTCAAAAAAAAATAACAAAAAAAATATCAAATCACTATTTATTTTTAAGAATCTCTAAAGGATTTCAAAAATTGCATCAACCTCAACCGCAACGCCAAAAGGCAGAGAGCCAGATCCGACGGCAGCGCGAGCATGCTTGCCAGACTCACCAAAAGTTTCGGCAATTAAATCCGAAGCACCGTTGGCAACAGCGGGATGGTCTTTAAAGTCAGGATCAGCGTTGACAAAAATACCAAGCTTAACGCATTTTTTAACATGATCGAGATTACCATCGCAGGCCACTTTGAGTTGCGCCAAAATATTGATGGTGCATAACCTTGCGCATTTTTTAGCTTCGTCAACCGAAATTTGACTTCCAACTTTACCAATTCCTTGCAACTTGCCACCCTCAATTGGCAACTGACCCGACACAAAAATCATGTTACCGGATTTCACAAAGCCAACATAATTGGCAACGGGCGAAGCAGGAGTTGGCAAAACAATGCCCATATCGGTAAGTTTTTTTTCGTAATTTGACATAAATTTAAATTTTTTAATTGTTAATAAAAAGTTGAGAGATTCAAGCCTTGCAACCACCTAAGTAGCCATAAGCGAGCCTTAATTTTGCGCAACAATGCCGAGTTTACTAAATAATTCTTGATCTCTTTTGCAATCAGGATTGCCGGTTGTGAGCAACTTTTCGCCATAAAAAATTGAATTGGCTCCCGCAAAAAAACACAAAGCTTGAGTTTGCTCGTTCATTTCCTCGCGCCCAGCCGAAAGCCTAACTTTTGATTTAGGCATCATAATTCTGGCAATAGCGATGGTGCGAATAAATTCAAATTGATCGAGTGGCGCAATATTTTCAAGTGGCGTACCTTTGACACGAACCAGCATATTAATTGGCACCGACTCGGGTTGCTTTGGTAAATTAGCTAAAACGATAAGCATTTTAGCGCGATCTTCACGCGACTCTCCCATTCCGACAATCCCTCCCGAACAAACGCTCATTCCAGATTCGCGCACGTTCTTTAATGTATTTAAACGATCTTCAAAATTTCGTGTAGAAATTATTTCTGAATAAAATTCTTCAGATGAATCAATATTGTGATTATAATAATCTAAGCCCGCTTCTTTAAGTTTTTGACTTTGTTTTTGACTAAGCATTCCAAGTGTCATGCAAGTTTCCATGCCAGTAGCCTTGACCGCCTCGACAATTTCACAAATTTTTTCAACATCGCGATCGTGAAGACTGCGCCATGCCGCGCCCATACAAAATCGAGTTGCCCCTGCTTTTTGAGCATTTTTAGCGCTTTCAACAATTTTTTTGGTTGGCATCAAACCCTGTTTTTCGAGTCCGGTATCGTAGTGAGCAGATTGCGGACAATATTTGCAATTTTCTGGACAGCCCCCAGTTTTAATACTCAAAAGCGTACTAATTTGAACTTCGTTGGGATTATGAAATTGGCGATGAATTTGCGACGCCTTGAATATCAAGTCATTAAAGGGCATATTAAAATATTCAAGAACTTGTGCAACCTGCCAATTGTCTCGAGGATGGTAATTGTCGCGCCCCTCTGAATTATGCTCTTCTGAATTGCTGAATTTTGGAACATTTTTAGAATATTGCGCCGAAGAATTTATCATAGATGAGAATTTATCATGGAATTTGATATTTGTGCGATAATTTTAATTTTCGACGAATAGAAATCAAACATTAAATCGGCCCAAGCTATCTCCAAGCAATATGAACTTTGAACAAATCGCCCATTTGCTCGGGATCAACAAGTCTATGAAAAGCGCTTCGTAATTCATCATTTTTGGCGGGATTTAATTGCGCGAGATTTTCAAGGCGCTCCTTGGCTCCAAGCTCTAACAAGAACTGATTTTGACTAATTAGAGATGAATTAAGGTTGTGCGCTTTGGCGATTTTATCGACAGCAACAAAATCAACCAGCGCCGTAATATCAGCATTTTTTAATCCTTCAAAGAAAGGAATTTTTTGATGATTGCGCACCGTTTGTAATGTGTTGGCAAAATCATAAGAAAAATATCCGTAATCAATATTTATAGCGAGACCGCCACGATGATTAATTGCTTCAAAAAGCTTAGAAATAAAGGTTTGCGCTGATTTTGAATATTCATAAATGGCTCCAAATGGGGCAGATTCCGACAAATCTTTTCCGAGCTGAGATTCAACAAAAGTGTGAATTAATTTATCAGTATTTCTTATTACAAATTGCGGTTCTGATAAGTTTTGCTTATCACTAAAATTGATCAATCTTTCTTGCCAACCATCTTTGGTTTTAACAAATTGATCAATCGCAAAACAATCTAAAAGCTCATTCGATAAAAAATATATTTCACCGCCCAAATCAAGTTCTGAAGCGCTTTTGAAATTTTCAAAATTATCATGCCAAAAAACCTTATAATCACCTAAATTTTGTTGCTGAATCGCTTTTAAATGAGGATTAATTTCGATGATATGAAAAGTGCTTTTTTCGATAAATTTTTGTGCGATGGATATTTTTTTTTGGGCTAAAAAATTTATTGTTTTTAATATATCTCTAAACCATATGCCCCTGCCCGCGCCCATTTCTACTAAAGAAATTTTTGAAGTTGTCGATTTAGAGATTTCTAATAAATAACTTGCCACCACTTCACCAAAAATTTGCGAAATTTCAGGCGCCGTTATGAAGTCGGCAGATTTACCGATTGGATTTTTGGTTTTGTAATAACCAGAATTTTCAGAAAATAATTGTTGATTGATAAGTTCAGAAATTTTCACAAATGCAATATTGATGACTTTTAAAAGCAAGCGAATTGACTCTATCGAGGGCGCCAATCAATAAAATTTTTCAAGAATTTGAGTCCGGCTTTTCCACTTTTTTCGGGATGAAATTGCGCCCCGATTATGTTGTCTTTGGCGATTATCGCGTTAATTTTTATGCCGTAATCAACGTAACCAATAACATTATTTTCGTTTTGACAAATAAAATGATAGGAGTTGGCAAAATAAAAATCTTCGTCTTGAGCTATTTCCAAAACAATCGGGTGGTTGACGGATTTTATTTTGAGGGAGTTCCAACCCATTTGCGGAATTTTTAAGCCATTTTCGGCGGGAATTTTTTCAACCCTCCCATTAATGAGACCTAAACCATGATGTTCGCCGTTTTCTAGCCCAATTGAAGCCAAAACCTGCATTCCAACACATATTCCCAAAAATGGTTTTTTGTAATTTAGGACTTGGTTACGAAGCTCGCTCAAAAGACCCTCAACCGATTTCAGAGAATTCATGCAATCACCAAACGCCCCTACGCCAGGCAGTATAAAATAATTCGCCGATTTTATGTCGGCTAGATCACTTGATATAATAACATCGCAAAGATTGTCGATTTTTTTTAGTGCATTAAAAACCGATTTAACATTGCCCGCCCCGTAGTCAATAATAACGATTTTCATGCAGTTATTTGTGTTTTTTGTTTTGCGATGGACTTGAGATGAATGGATTCAATATCGATTCACTAAATATTGATGCAAATTTATTATCATTATTTTCGACAAGATATTTAACTAGATTGATCTTGGCATCGACTGGGCTTTTGGCAAATATCATTGTGGCCAATTTAAATTTTTTTCTTTGAATTAAATGATCAACCAACCACGATCTAGAATTTAACGCAATCATTGCAAAGAAGGTCAATTTAAGCCACAACGCGTCATCAAATAACTTGGATAAAAAAATATCGAAGCTAAAAAAAACTGCGATTATAGCGAAAAATTCATGCCACATGCGATGAAACAAGAACCACAAAGGGTTGAAAATTAATGCGCTAAAGGAAAAGCTTTCATCGATAACCGCCAAATCTTCGATTTTTCCAGACTTGTCGAGTTTTATTAATCCGCTGTAAAGTTTCATTGAGTAAGGGTGGGTATATTTCTAAATTGAGTTGAGGCTCAATTTAGAAATAAATTTGTTGTCTTTTGAAAACTATTTTGCAAAAAGCAAAGAATATAGGGCTAGGCTTCAAGAGCTTTTTTGGCTTTATCAACAATTTTTGCAAAAGTCTCTTTATCGCGAGAGGCTAGATCAGAAAGCACTTTGCGATCAAGGTCGATTTTGGCTAACTTTAGGCCATTTATAAAGCGCGAGTAGACAAGGCCGTGCTCTCTAACTCCGGCATTAATACGCTGAATCCACAAAGCGCGAAAGTCTCTTTTGCGCACTTTGCGATCGCGATAAGCATATCTTAAAGCTTTTTCGACTTTTTCAATGGCGACTCGAAAGCAATTTTTGGCTCGGCCACGATAGCCTTTTGCCATTTTTAAGATTTTTTTGTGGCGAGCTTTTTTGGTAACTCCTCTTTTAACACGACTCATTTTGTCTCCTAAATTTAATTTCTATATAAGTTTGATTACCTGTTGTAGGGCATTTTGAACTTTAAAACACTTGCGGTGTGACCCTCAGATAAAGAAGCGCTCTTGCGCAAATTTCTAATTCTTCTTTGGCTTTTTTTGTTAAGATTGTGTCTTTTTCCGGCTTGTTTATGGGATAATTTTCCGGTACCGGTGACACGAAAGCGCTTTTTGGCGCCACTATTTGTTTTGACTTTAGGCATGGTTAGTAGTTTTGAACTTAAGACAATTGGGCAGAAATAAATTTCATTTTGTTGGGCCCAATAATCAATGAGATATTCAACCGATTCTTAGAAAAGATGGGATGAAAAACAGTTGCTTGACGCTAAACTGTTAGATTGTTTTGTAGCTTAAAAGATAAACGCTTAAGCAATGTTGGCTCGACACCCAAGAGTGCTAACCAAAAAACAACGAGGCGCGATTCTATGAACGAAGATTTTAAAATCAACAACTAAAAATGCCGTCAACTTTGAATTGTTAATACTTAGCGTTGGTTTTAATTTTTTAATTAATTTAAAAAAAACTTAAAATAATTGGTTCCAAAATAACTAGCTCTTGTGCATCGAGGCTAACTTAAGATTCTAAATGATTTTGAGTGTGCACAGTGAAAAAAAAGGGGGAAAAAAAGGTAAACTGGTGGGATTGGTAGGGATTGAACCTACGACCAAGACGTTATGAGCGTCCTGCTCTGACCGCTGAGCTACAATCCCTATCAACCCAAGGACTGGTTAAATAAATTATTTAATAAATATCGGAGGTTTTAAATGATTAAATAAATATTTGACCGGACTTTGTTTCAAAACTTTAACTCTTAATAAATTATCAGTGACAAAAAATTTTTTGCAACACTCAATTTTTAAAAAAATCCACCCCTTAATTTTACTTAAAATTTGATTTTCAAATCCAAAATTATTGAGCTTTTGGTTTAGCGACTCCAACCAACGCTGGCCTAATCAATCTCTCTCCAACCGAATACCCAGCTTGAATAACTTGAACCACCAAACCCTCTTTCGCATCAGATTCGATATTGGCGATGGCTTCATGAAAATTGTGGTCAAATTCTTGATTAAGCGGAAAAATTCTTTTGACATTATTTTTTTCAAGCACCTTAAGCAATTCTTTTTCGGTCATTTCTATGGCAGTGGCATAATTTTTGATGGCGGGGTACTTTTCAATTTCTTGCTTCGGCGAATTCTCGCTGGCCATAAAAAAATTTTCCGCCACCATCACAAGATCACCAACAAAATTTGCAATTGCGTATTTTGATGCTTTTTCAATTTCTTCTCTGGAGCGTCTTCGAACGTTATCGAGCTCGGCTAATGTTCTTAAAATTTTATCATTGGCCTCGGATAGTTTTTGTTCGAGTTCTACAATTTTGTTACTCAAATTTAAGTAATCGTCGTTATTTTTGCCTTGATTAGAAGAGGCTCCTTCCGAATTGCCGGAATCTAAATCTTCTTGCTGAATATTATCTGAATTTTCAGTTGTTGTAGTCATAAATAATTGTTTGGATTGTTTGGATTAGATATGTAAATTTTCGAAAAATCTAATCGAATAAAAAAACAGTTTCAAGGTTGCATTAAAAAAAAATATTTCTAGTTTCGTTAGCAACAATTTTTATCATCAAATAAAATCACAAAAAATGTCAGAAAAAATTTTCGATCACGCCAATTATTTGGTGCCAATGGTTGTTGAGCAAACCCCAAAAGGCGAAAGGTCATTCGATATTTACTCCCGACTTCTAAAAGAAAGAGTTATATTTTTATCCGGTCCAGTCAACGACCAAGTGTCTTCATTGATAGTGGCTCAATTGTTGTTTCTTGAGTCCGAAGATCCAAAAAAAGATATTTATTTTTATATAAATTCACCGGGAGGCGTTGTCACATCTGGTCTTGCAATGTACGACACCATGCAATATATTCGCCCCGATATTAGTACGGTTTGCATCGGTCAAGCCGCTTCGATGGGATCCTTGCTTTTATGCGCCGGAGCCGAAGGCAAAAGATTCTGTTTGCCAAATTCTCGCATCATGATTCATCAGCCCAGCGGAGGTTATCAAGGCCAAGCAACCGACATCGAAATACACGCTCAAGAAACTTTGGCACTTAAAAGACGTCTTAACGAAATCTACGCCAAACATACTGGGCAAAAAATTTCAATAATTGAAAAATCGATGGAGCGCGACAATTTTATGTCCCCTCAAAAAGCTCTCGATTTCGGTATAATCGATAAAGTAATCGACAAAAGACCCTAAAAATAGAGGCCCCAAAACTTATCGAACCCCAAATAACAAAATAAACTAAAAAAATGGTTAAGAAACACGACGAAGAAAAAAATTTGCATTGTTCATTTTGCGGTAAATCACAGCATGAAGTCAAAAAATTAATAGCTGGGCCAACCGCTTTTATCTGTAATGAGTGCATTGAACTCGGAATGGACATTCTTAAACAAGAAGGCAAAAGATCCCCTCTTTACAAAAATAACGGCGAAAAACCCACTCCAAAAGAAATTTTAAAAATTCTTGATGATTATGTGGTTGGTCAAGACTACGCCAAAAAGGTTCTATCGGTTGCGGTTTACAACCATTATAAACGAATCGACAATATTTTTCTCGGTTCTGATGGGGTTGAAATTTCTAAATCTAACATTCTTATGATTGGGCCAACTGGGTGCGGAAAAACCCTTCTTGCTCAAACTCTTGCGCGTATTTTAGATGTCCCTTTCACAATGGCTGATGCCACTTCTCTCACCGAGGCTGGATATGTTGGTGACGATGTTGAAAATATAATTTCACGCCTTTTACAAGTTGCAAATTATGACATTGAAAAAACTCAAAGAGGCATAGTTTATATTGACGAAATCGATAAAATCGCCCGCAAAATTGAGGATAATTCACGCCGTGATATTTCAGGCGAAGGTGTTCAACAAGGTTTATTAAAAATTATCGAGGGCACCGTGGCTTCAGTCCCAACTCAGCCGGGTCGCAAATCATCTCAACAAGAATATGTGCAAATCGATACCAAAAATATTTTGTTTATTTGCGCCGGTGCATTTTCAGGCTTAGAAAAAATCATTTCAAAACGAGGTGCTGGCGCTTCTATTGGCTTTGAGGCCGATGTTCGCGACAAAGAGGATACTTCTCGTAAAGATATTTTTCGTGATGTTGAGCCGGATGATCTAATTAAATATGGTTTAATTCCTGAAATCGTTGGCAGACTTCCAATTATTGCTCCTCTTGATGGCTTGACCGAAGAGGATTTAACCCAAATTTTATCTGAACCCAAAAACTCAATCGTTAAACAATATCAAAAACTATTTAACCTCGATAAAGTTGAGCTTAATTTTGAAGAAAAAGCCTTATCAAAAATTGCCAAAAAAGCCATCGATCGTAAAACCGGGGCTCGGGGTCTTCGCGCAATTGTTGAAAATATTTTAATCGATTCAATGTATGAAATTCCTTCACAAAAAAACATTAAATCCATCACTGTGAATCAAGAGGCTGTTGACAATATCAAACTTATCAAATCAACCCATCTGTCTGAAAAAGAAATTGAGGAACGCGAAAAAAAGAAAGAAATTTCTTTGTTAGGTCATAAAGATAAAAAATCTTAAAATTCTATATCACCTTTATTTCCAAGGCGTGCAACCCTCTCTTAAATTCATCACTTAAAATTTTATTTATTTGTCGATGAATATTAATTTTAGTCATCCCGTTAAAACATTGTGCTGATATTTTAATCATAAAATGAGTTTGATTTTGAAGCTCTAGGTTTGGTGCAACAAAATGATTTTGGTGAAGATGAGAATTATTAATTATTTCTAAAAAACTTGGAGCAAATTCTCGAATCAACTTCTCTTGGATTATCTCTTTCATTATGTTAATAATTGTGTTAATAAATTGTTGATAAATATCCACTTACAAACATTAAATATTTTATCAAAAAACTTATCAACTTTATTAACATTTTTTTAACAAATTTATTATTGTTAATAACTTAAAAATTAACAAATTTAAAATGTTAATAACTATCGCAAAAGCTCTATTTACAATAATTTAAAATGTTAATAAAATTGTTAATAATTTTTAATTAACATATCAACAGCCCTTATAATTATTACTAAAAAATAATGAGAAAATTATATAATGTTTTGGTTAACAAAGAATGCTATAAAATTCCTCCGATTTGGATAATGCGTCAAGCTGGTAGATATTTACCTGAATATCTAGCCACACGCTCCAAAATTAACAATTTTTTAGATTTATGTTACAACCCTCAATTGGCATGCGAAGTTACCCTTCAACCCATTCGAAGATTTGATTTTGATAGTGCGATAATTTTTTCCGATATCTTGGTAATCCCTGACGCCCTCGGAATTAAAGTCGATTTTATCAAAAACCACGGGCCAAAATTAGCGGAATTTGATATCAAAAAAGACTTAACAAAGCTTAAAATTACTAATACTAACCAAAATCTTGATAGGGTTTATGAGGCTATATCACTTACGCGCTCAAAGTTAGAATCTGATAAAGATTTAATCGGATTTTGTGGTGCTCCATGGACCTTAGCTTGCTATATGATCGAAGGTGGTGGTTCAAAAAATTTTGATAAAGTTAGAGAAGTGGCAATCAAACATCCCGAATTATTTGCTGAATTGATTTTGATTCTGACTGACTCGCTAAAGCTTTATTTAAACTCGCAAATTAAAGCCGGAGCTTCGGTGGTAAAAATATTTGATTCATGGGCAGGAATTTTACCTCCCGAACAAATTCAAAAATGGGTTATAAATCCTGCTCGAGAAATTGTTGATTTTATAAAACAAAATCATCCGAAAACCCCAATAATTTATTTCCCAAAATCAATCGGGGTTAATTATCAAGCATTTGCAAAACAAGTCGATTCTGATGGGTTGGCGATCGATCAAAGTATAGATAAATTTTGGGCGCAAGATGTTTTGCAAAACTCTTTAAACAAAGTTATTCAAGGTAATCTCGATAATTTTTTATTAGCTTTTGGCGACAAAAAACAAATTGAAACCGAGATTAAAAATATTCTCGATACCTTGGCCAATAAACCCTTTATTTTCAATTTAGGTCACGGAATTTTGCCCCAAACCCCAATCGAAAATGTTGAACTAATGTTAAAAACTATTCGCAATCAATAATTATGAAACCTCAAGCACATCAATACCTTCTTGAAATTGAAAATTATGTTCCAGGTAAATCAAAAATTACCAATAATTCTAAAAAAATTATTAAATTATCATCAAACGAAAATGCTCTTGGAGCAAGTCCGAAAGCTTTAATTTCATATATCGAGCATGCGCAAGATGTTTTTAGATATGCCGACGGAGCCTCTTCGAATCTTAGGCATGCTTTAGGTCTAAAAAACAATATTAACCCCGATCAAATCGTTTGTGGCGCTGGATCCGACGAAATAATTTCATTTCTAACAAGCGCTTTTGCAGGAATCGACGATGAGGTGATTTATAGTGAGCATGGATTTTTGATGTATCCGATTTCAGCTAAAAGAGTTGGGGCTAAGCCCGTCAAGGTTAAAGAGAAAAATCTCAAAACCGATATTTATGAAATTTTAAATGCTATCACCAAAAAGACCAAAATTATTTTTATTGCTAATCCTAATAACCCAACAGGTTCTTATCTTAATAACTCTGAAATTCTCGAATTAATCGCTAATGTTTCAAAAAATATACTAATAGTGCTTGACCACGCCTATCAAGAGTTTGTTGATGTAAATGACTATTACGATGCCATAAAAATCGTCAATGACAATCCTAATGTAGTGCTTACACGCACCTTTTCCAAGATTTATGGTTTGGCCTCGCTTCGCGTTGGTTGGAGTTATTCTTCGTTAGAGATTGCTGAAATTTTAAACAAAGTACGCGGACCTTTCAATGTTTCGGGCCCTGCCCAAATATCTGCGCTAAGCGCTCTTAATGACGATAATTTTGTTCAAGAATCTAAAAACCACAACACTAAGTGGTTAAAAATCTATCAACAAGAACTATCTAGAATCAACAAAATAAAGCTTTACCCATCGATCGCTAATTTTGTATTAATAGATTTTTTAAGCTCCGAAAATTGCCAAAAAGCGAATAACAAACTTTTAGAAAATTCAATAATTTTTCGTGAGATGAAGGCCTATGGTTTGCCGTCATGCCTGCGTGCGACTATTGGCAATGACCAAGAAAACGAAGTAGTCTTAAATATTATTAACAAAATTTGCCATGGATTATAGCGCGCCTTCATCACATGAAATAAGCAACGTAATATATCTTTTAATCCTAATAATTGTTTTGTTGATGGGTTTTTTAAATCGACAAATGCCCACTCAAAAAATTATCAAATATATCGCAATTTGGTCTGGGATTGGCTTGGCTTTGTTGGCATTTTATAGTTTTAGATTTGAAATTAGCGACACCAAGGAGCGCATTTCTTCCGACCTTTTTCCTTCTAAACCAATCAACAAAAATAACGAACAATTAGTTATTTCTGTATCTCAAGATAATCACTATTACTTAACTATTAAAATCAATAATCAGTCCATAAAATTTATGATTGATACGGGCGCAAGTGATTTAGTTATTGACAAAAAACTCGCTTCAAAATTAGGCATAAATATCGAAAATTTATATTATGACAAAATATTTCGAACCGCCAACGGAGAGGTTTCGGGAGCCTCTACATATTTTAATGAAATAGATGTGGCAGGCGTTAAGTTTTACAACGTTTCGGCATCGGTTACGAGTTCTGAGCTTTCGGTGCCATTGCTTGGAATGAGTTTTTTAAAGCGATTCTATAAATATGAATTTTATCGCGATAAGTTGATATTGACTCTTTAACATAATTTAAAATTAAACATTTATAGGTTTTTACCCCTTTTTTTGGATAAAATATTTTGTTAAAAGCACAAATTTTAATTTTTAAAAAACCAAAATACTGATAGCATATTTTATTGCGATGTATTAAATCTTTACCCTTCAAGCCACATTCACAATTAATCTAGCAAACAATTTCATGGAAGAAAAATTTATCAAAGTCGTCGGCGCCAAAGAGCATAATTTAAAAAATGTCAGCATTGAAATTCCGAAAAACGAATTAGTAGTTGTAACTGGGCTTAGTGGGTCAGGCAAGTCATCGCTGGTTTTTGATACTATTTATGCCGAAGGACAGCGTCGTTTTATCGAAAGTTTATCAGCCTATGCGCGTCAATTTTTAGACATGCAAGATAAGCCCGATGTTGAGTCAATAACTGGCCTTTCTCCGGCAATTGCTATTGATCAAAAAACCACTTCACGCAACCCGCGCTCAACAGTTGGAACCGTTACCGAAATTTACGATCATTATCGTTTATTATTTGCTAGAATTGGAGTGCCATATTCGCCAGCTACAGGCAAGCCTATTCAAAGCCAATCATCCTCAGTAATTGTTGATAAAATTTTGTCGCTTCCAAAAAAGTCTAGAATTTATATTTTGGCCCCGATTGTTCGCGCGCAAAAAGGCGAGTTCAGAAAAGAGATGATGAACGCTAGAAAGCAAGGCTTTCAGCGTATCAAAGTTGACGGCAAAGTTCATGATTTAAACGAAATTCTTCCGCAATTAGACAAAAACAAAAAACATGATATCGAAATTGTTGTCGATAGAATTGTTATTGCCGAAGACCTTGGTAATCGCGTCGCTGACTCGGTTGAAACTGCCCTCAAAATTGCTGATGGTTTGATGTGTATTGAAATTGTAAGTTTCCCCGATAGTTCAAGCGAAATTAAATCCGGCGTTAAAACAAAAACCAAAAAATCAACTTTAAAATCCAGCGAAATTATTGAAGAAAATTTCTCCAACTCATCAAACGAACTTTTGACCGCTAAAGTTGGCGAAGTGGTTTTGTTTAGTGAAAAATTTTCTTGTCCGGTGTCGGGCTTTACTATCTCAGAAATTGAGCCAAGATTATTTTCTTTTAATTCGCCATTCGGCGCTTGCAAACATTGCGACGGCCTCGGAGTTGAGCGTTATTTTAGCACTGATTTATTAGTCGAAGACGAAAATTTGTCCTTGCGCCAAGGGGCCATTTCGATGTGGCAAGGCGTTCAAGAGCGGTTCTATCAACAAATATTATCGGCCATGGCGAGTCACTATAAATTTAGTCTTGATGTGCCTTTTAAAACTTTGTCCGACGAAATCAAAAACAAAATTTTTTATGGAACTGGCGATGAAGAAATCGAACTTAAAATCGAAGATGGGCTTAAGGCGATAAAAATAAAAAAATCATTTGATGGCATCGTTAATAGCCTCAAAAAACGCATTGAAGAAAAAGCCAACGAAGATGGCGGTGAAGAGTTTTTGAAATATCAAGCAACCAAAAAATGTGAAGTTTGCGATGGTCATCGTTTGAACCCCCAAGCTCTTTCGGTTAAAATTGGCGGTCTTCATATCGGCGAAGTTAGTAGGCTATCGGTCGAAAAATCAATTGACTGGTTTAAAAATTTACCAAAAGCCTTGTCCCAAATGCAGTTGCAAATAGCTGACAGGCTTTTAATTGAAATTACAAGACGACTCGGTTTTTTGTCGAATGTTGGATTGGAATATTTAACTGTTAATCGCGAAGCTGGAACGCTTTCGGGTGGAGAGGCGCAACGCATTCGCTTGGCTTCGCAAATTGGTTCAGGATTGTCGGGTGTAATTTATGTCTTAGATGAGCCGTCGATTGGGCTTCATCAATCCGACAACGATAAGTTAATAACTACCCTAAAAAATTTACGCGATCTTGGAAATTCTGTTATCGTGGTTGAGCATGACGAAGAAATGATGCGCGAAGCTCAATATCTGATTGATGTGGGTCCTGGGGCTGGTATCCATGGAGGTAAAATTATTTCGTCGGGTAAACCTGATTTTGTTATTCAAGACGACAACAGCATTACGGGACAATATCTTAGTGGCAAAAAAACCATCGATATTCCAAAAAAGAGACGCAAAATTGATAATCAAAAGGTTATCCGTCTAAAGGGCGCAACGCTAAATAATCTTAAGAATGTTGATCTCGACTTGCCTCTTAAAATTTTTGTTGCGGTATCTGGAATATCGGGCGGAGGAAAATCTAGCTTGATCATCAAAACCCTGTTTCCTGCTCTCGATAAAATTATCAACAAAGCTCGAGTTGTGCCGGGGCCTTATCAAGGTCTTTCTGGGCATCATTTAATTGATAAAATTATTGAAATTGATCAATCGCCAATTGGCAGAACTCCTCGCTCAAACCCTTGTACCTACATTGGAGCATTTACATTTATTCGCGAGTTTTATGCCAATTTGCCCGAGTCAAAAGCTCGAGGCTATAAAGTTGGAAGATTTTCGTTCAATGTTAAGGGTGGGAGATGTGAGACTTGTCAAGGCGATGGCGTTATCAAAATCGAAATGCACTTTTTGCCAGATGTTTATGTGCGCTGTGAAACTTGCTACGGCAAGCGCTATAACCGCGAAACTCTTGAAATTAAATATAAAGATAAATCAATCTCAGATATCCTTGAAATGACCGCTGAGGACGCTTTTGGTTTTTTTTCAAACATGCCTCATATTCAAGAAAAGTTTAAGGCCCTTTGCGATGTTGGCTTGGGTTACATTAAAATTGGACAAAGCGCTACGACGCTTTCGGGGGGCGAAGCTCAGCGTATCAAGTTAGCTAAAGAGTTAAGTCGCAAAGCAACGGGCGACACATTATATATACTCGATGAGCCCACAACAGGACTGCATTTTGAAGACATCAATAAATTATTAAAAGTTTTGCATAAACTCGTTGACTCTGGCAATTCTATTTTAGTAATCGAACACAATCTTGATGTTTTAAAAACTGCCGACTGGATCATTGATATTGGTCCATCGGGCGGAGAGAAGGGTGGATATATTGTTGCCCAAGGAACTCCCGAAGCTGTTGCTAAAGATAAAAATTCGGTGACGGGCAAATATCTAGCTAAATCATTAAAATCTTAAATTAAATCTTAAATTAAATGCAGTTTGTCACGCTCCAAGAATCAATGTTGGGTTATTCTTATGTAGTTCAGAGGGCCATGGACGAATTGTTGCCGGCTAATTATTCTGAATCCAAAATAGTCGAATCCATGCGTTATTCGGCTTTATCTCAAGGCAAAAGAATCCGTCCATTCTTATTAATGGCCAGTGCCAATATTTTTGGGTTTCCTTCCAGCAAAACTATTGCGGTGGCTTGCGCTTTGGAGTTTGTTCACGTTTATTCATTAATTCACGATGATTTGCCCGCCATGGATAATGACGATTTTCGGCGTGGCAAGCCATCAAATCATAAAAAATTTGATGAAGCGACCGCAATTTTGGCCGGAGATGGTCTACTCACCTATGCGTTTGAAATTTTGTCAAGCCCCGAAGCGCATTCGAATCCCGAAATTCGTTGCGAAATTATTAGAATTATAGCCAATTCTGCTGGTTACAAAGGAATGGTGGGCGGACAAATGATTGATATCGAAAATATCAACAATCAAATTTCTAAGGAACAAATCGTTAATATTCATCGACTCAAAACCGGTGAGTTATTTATGGCTTGTGCCGAGTGTGGAGCGGTTCTCGGCGGGGCCAATAGCGATCAGCGCAAAGCAATTCGGCACTATGCTCACGATTTGGGTTTAGCCTTTCAAATTAAAGACGACATTCTTGACCATTGCGACGGCTCAATTGTCAATCCAATAGATGAATTTTCCCATAAAAAACCCAAAGAAAATACCAGCATTGTTGATATAATTGGTTTAGAAAAATCTAAGCAACAGCTCGACTTCATCAAAGAGCAAGCCAAAGAGCATGTCAGAATTTTTGGAGAGAGAGCTCGGTTATTGGTCGATTTGGTCGATTTTGTTGTTAATAGAACCAAATAACAACTAAGCAAAATTAACAACAATTGTTATATAACAACCACAAATAAATCTTTTTAAGAATCTCTGTTGACAAACTATTTATCAATCTTATTTTTTTTGGCCTGCCTGCGTTTCCAGTAAAAATCCCTCGACAGAATTGTAAAACAATTTTTAAATCGGCTTTTTGTTGCGAAGTGTTGGCGTCCTAAAGTTCAGAAACAAATCTATTTTTAAAATATATGAAAAAAATTTCACTAATCCTTGCAGTTGTTGCTTTATTTGCTTCTTCTGCCAATGCTCAAACCCCAGCTTCAACCTCGGCTTCTAATGTTCAAGCCCCAGTTGCTGGTTCAGTTGAAACTCCAAAAGTTGAAACTAAAAAACCTAAAAAAGCTAAAGCCGAAAAAGCTAAAGCTGAAGTTTCTAAAGATGTTTCTGGAACCGCTCCAGTTGCTGGTTCAGTTGAAACTCCAAAAGTTGAAACTAAAAAATCTAAAAAAGCTAAAGCCGAAGTTTCTAAAGACGCCTCTGTAACTCCTCCATCTGCAGTACAAGTTCCGTCTTCTACAACAGGTGAAAGAAAATAGTTTGATATATTTTAAATCGGGTTGTTTCTAGCGATACAACCCGATTTTTTTTGGTTTTTTTTAGATTTTTTCAAAATTTTTTGTGGTAAAAAAACTTGCAGTTTTTTTATCGAATTTTACAATCCAAACCTTACTAAATTTCCGCTTTAAACTTCCATAAATTGAACCACGAAATTTACCCAGTAATTTTCGCTAAATTTATTTAATTCCTTTTCTAGCCGGATTAGCTCAGCGGTAGAGCAACTGTCTTGTAAACAGTAGGTCGTCAGTTCGAACCCGACATCCGGCACCACTAAAATCTTTACCAATTTAGGTCATGCAGTTGTTGCTTTCGATGTTCTTTTTGTTGTTCATAAATTTGTGGGGCGCGCTTATTCCTTTGATTTTTTTATTACCCTCGATACTTTTTAGAAGCAGAAAAATCGCCGATTTTGGTGCCAAAATTTGGTCACAATTTTCTATTTGGATGTTAAGAAAAATATGCGGGATCGACTATAAAATTATTGGCGCAAAAAATATATTGCTTGAACCATGTATCTTCGCATGCAAGCATCAGTCGATGTGGGAAACCATTATAATGCATTTGATAATTAAACGTCCGGTCTACGCTTACAAAAAAGAATTAGAGTTAATCCCATTTTATGGTTGGTTTTTAAAAGTAATGAGTGGCATAAAAGTTGATCGCAAAGGTGGCGCGCAATCTCTTAAAGGTGTTGTAAATCAGGCCAAATATTATCTTGCGCATGGCCAATCGATTGTAATTTTTCCGCAAGGGACCCGCGTTGGGGTTGGAGCAAAAATTGATCAATATCCTTATCAATCAGGCATAAGCGCGCTCTACAAAGCTTGTAATGTTAAAGTTGTTCCGGTTGCTTTAAACTCAGGAATTTATTGGCCAAAACATAGGGCTTTAAAAAAGCGCGGAACTATTTTGATTGAATTTTTGCCGGCAATTGAAGTCGGTTTGCCGAGAAGTGAATTTGAGAAAGAGTTAATTCAACTTATCGAAGAATCTAGTGTCAGATTAGCCATTGATAAAGTTGGCGTAGGCATCGCTTAGTATCTTTGCAATTGAAGGGTTGGCGGTCGCTTTTTTGCCAGCGATTTCTTGGTCATTAATATAAAAAACAGGCCTAATTAATAGGCTTGAGCTTGTTAAAAATACTTCTCGCGCCTTCATAATTTCTGCTAGTGTAAATCTTCTTTCAATCACGCTAATATTGAGATTTTTTGCAAGAGCAATAAGTCGATTGCGAGTTATTCCGCATAAAATATTGTTGTCAGCCGGATGGGTGACGAGGGTGTTTTGATCGTCAACCATAAAAATATTTGCATAAGTCGCTTCGGTTACAATATTGTCTCGAACAAAAAGTGCGTCATCAAACCCCAAGTCTTTGGCTTTTTGATTGGTAAGGGTTGAGGCCAATAAATTGACAGTTTTTATATCGCAACGGTGCCATCTAATATCTTGAGAAGTCATTACTTTAAACCCTTTGATAAATTCTTCGTCGCTTACCGATTTGCGCGCTGAAACCGTTGCGCAAATAGTCGGTTTTAGGTTTTTTGGACAGCTCGGATGGCGCTGTGCCACTCCGCGAGTGATTTGAATATAACAAGTGGCGGATTTGCTATAATTATTTTTGGCAAATAATTCTAGTTGGATTTTTTGAAGTTCTTCGATCGAAAAATCATGCTCGATATTGAGCTCTCTAAGGCTTCGCATTAAACGATTGAGGTGGGGCTCGCCATCAATAAGTCGACCATTTTCGAATAATGTTACCTCATAGGCCCCATCGGCAAATTGAAAACCTCGATCTTCAATATGCACCATGCATTGCTCATGAGGCAAAAACTGCCCATTTAGGTAAGATATGCGAGTCATGGTATGCTAAGAGTTGATTTTGAGAATTGATTTTCCGGCATATCGGGCTCTTGATCCCAAGCGATTTGATATGCGAAGAAGTTCGTTATATTTTGCAGTTCGATCTGAGCGACATAGCGAGCCAGTTTTGATTTGTCCGGCATTGGTGGCCACGGCAATATGAGCGATTGTGGCATCTTCAGTTTCCCCCGAGCGATGAGAAATTATATTGTTATAATTGGCTTTTTTGGCGATATTGATGGTTGCGAGGGTTTCACTAAGAGTGCCAATCTGATTAACTTTAATTAAAACGGCGTTGGCCAAGCCTTTTTTTATGCCATTTGTCAATATCTGCGGATTGGTTACAAACAAATCATCGCCAACCAGTTGAATTTTATTGCCCAGCTTTTGAGTTATGATTTGCCAGCCGTCAAAATCATCTTCCGCAAGCGGATCTTCGATTGAAAAAATTGGGTAATTATTCACCAAATCTTGATAATATTCGACCATTTCGTGGGCCGAAAGTTTTTTGCCCTCTCCCGTCATGTTATAAGTTCCATTGTTATAAAATTCAGAAGATGCGCAGTCGAGAGCGAGCATAATGTCATCACCAAGTTTGTAACCAGCTTTAAAAATAGCGGATGAAATTAGATCAAGAGCTTGCTTGGCGGAATCAAGATTGGGAGCGAATCCGCCTTCGTCACCAACGCTCGTGCTAAGATTATTTTGTTTAAGAATATTTTTTAGGTGGTGAAAAATTTCGGATCCAGCGCGAATAGCATCTTCAATACTTGAAGCGCCCACCGGAGCAATCATGAATTCTTGAATGTCAATTTTATTATCGGCGTGCTTGCCACCGTTGATAATATTCATC
This sequence comes from Pseudomonadota bacterium, assembly GCA_009925685.1. Classification (GTDB taxonomy): domain Bacteria; phylum Pseudomonadota; class Alphaproteobacteria; order Rickettsiales; family UBA1997; genus CAILUF01. The sequence goes on along the minus strand of RFYG01000002.1, from coordinate 21,492 downwards.
ATCGGAACGGGCATGAGATCGCCTGAACCGTTTTCAAGATATTCGAATAATTGTTGATTTTGAGATTTAGCGCTGGCTTTTGCGCAGGCTAGAGAAACAGCTAAAATTGAGTTTGCGCCAAGTTGCGATTTGTTAGATGTTCCGTCGAGATTAATCAAGATTTCGTCGATTTCGGATTGTTTCGAGGCGTCTTTACCAACTAGTTTTTGAGCAATTAAGTTGTTAACATTATTGACCGCTTTTAATACGGATTTGCCGAGATATTTTGATTTATCGTCATCGCGAAGTTCATGAGCTTCGAGCTTTCCTGTTGATGCTCCAGAAGGAACCGCGCAAGAAGCGAAAATGCCATTTTCAAGTTCAATGGTGGCTTCAATCGTGGGATAACCGCGCGAATCCAAAATTTGGAGCGCTTTAATGCTTTTAATATTTCTCATTAAATTATGATTTGTATTTTAGGTTGGGGATATATAAATTTTTATGTAATTCCCCCCTAGAAGTCAATTTACAAATTAAAAATGTTGAGAATATTAATTTTTATTATGATTTTATTCTTTGCCTTACCTTACGTAAACAAGGCAAAGAATGCGATTTTAGATAAGGTGCCCGACGCAATTTCTGTAAAAAAAATCACTGACTCTTTGAATGAATCCTACAAGGGCGCAGTTGAAAAGATTAAAAAATAATAATTTTTAACTATATTACTTTTCTTTTTTCAGTAAATCTTCATCTTTTTTGATTTGCTCTTCACTTTCAGATTCTGACATTATGCTATAATCTTTGCCAAACAAATCTTTGATCTGTTTACGGCGCTCTTTTTGAATAGCCATGATTTCTTTGCGGAACTTAATAATTTCTTGCTTGGTAGCTTTCCTTTTTTCTTTTGAGAGTTTGTTATACTGAGTTATCATACTATTATAAGTTTGCTGAAATTCTTTCGGCATCTCTCTATTTTGATTGTTTTTATTGGGGAATAAATAACCATTAATCATCATAATATTTTTGATATTTGAGATTTTTGAAATACTGGCCTCAAATTTGCTATTTACCTTAGTCAATTTTTCGATAAAATCGGTATTAATTTTATTGAATTTTTGTCTTTTTTCGGGGCTTAGATTTTTAATAGATAGATCAAGATCTTTGCTTTCGTCCATTCTTTTCTGAATCTCCTTAGAAGGTGGGTTTGTATTTGATGATGATTCGGGGGCCGGTGGCGTTTGTTTTGAAATATTTGCAGTGGTGGTTGGAGAATTTTGAGGTTGGCTTTTTGGAGCATTTGAAGCTCTAGGGGGTGAGTTCTGCGCTATAGATTCAGTGGACATGATAAGCGCTAAAAAAATAATAATTTTTTTCATTGTTTTCTCCAGATTTTGGTTATTTTAAATTTTTTTAGTAGGGATTTATTCGATGGGAAGTTGATCGCTAAGAAGATCAACCCCAATAATTTTTTTCATTTCTTGACGATGCCTTTCTCTTTCTTGCTTAACAAGATTTCTTTGCTCAGGAGTAAGGTTTTTCATGATCTCTCTGCGTTTATCAATTTTTTGTTTTTGCTCTGGACTAGCTTGATTATATCTTTGTTGTTTTTTTTGATTATTGGCTTTTTTGATGTCGATATTTTGGTTTTGTTGTGGAGCGTTTAGGCTGTTTGAAGAGCCTTTCTCGGGGGTTTGAGCGAAAGCTTCGGTGGCAATATTTGTAAAAATAAGAGCAACAAAGATTGTTAATAAAAAATTGGCGCGTGTTTTCATAATTGATGAAATTTTATTTTGGGGATTTTGACAATTTATTAAAAAAACTAAAATGCAAATAAAAAATTTACGCAGATTCAAATTGGGTTGTTTTAGTAAAAAACTTATCGTGAAATTCCGAAAAATAACCACCTTCAATTGCTTGGCGAATTTCTCTCATTAGATCTTGGTAATAAAAAATATTATGCTCTGAAAGCAACATCGAACCAAGAATTTCGTTGGATTTTACGAGATGATTTAAATATGAGCGAGAATGATTTTTACAGGCGTAGCACGCGCATTTTTCATCAAGGGGTTTATCATCATATTGATATTTGGCGTTACGAATATTGATCGCGCCATCGCGGACGAAAGCCTGCCCCGTCCTTCCTGAGCGGGTTGGTATGACGCAATCAAACATGTCTATTCCTCGAGCAACCGCTCCCACTATATCGCTTGGCTTTCCTACTCCCATAAGGTATCTCGGCTTATCGTGAGGCAATAAATCGGGACAATAATCTAAAACCTCAAACATTTCTTTTTGCCCCTCGCCTACTGCCAAGCCACCAATTGCGTAGCCATCAAATCCAATTTTAATTAGTTGTTGCGAAGAAATTTGGCGCAAATCTTTAAAAGTTGACCCTTGAACAATGCCAAAAATCCCGTAGCCAGCCCTTTTTTCAAACGCTTGTTTGGAACGAATGGCCCAATTTATGGATCTTTCCATGGCCGATTTTGCTTGCGCGTATGAAGCTGGAAAAGCTACGCATTCATCAAAAATCATCGTTATATCGCTGTCGAGTTTTCTTTGAATTTCAATCGATTTTTCGGGAGTCAAAAAATATTTTTTACCATCAATATGCGATGAAAATTCGGCGCCCTCATCTGAAATTTTGCGAATCTTGGATAGTGACATCACTTGAAAGCCCCCTGAGTCTGTAAGAATTGGCTTGTTCCAGCCCATAAAATTGTGCAAACCACCCATTTTCTCAATTAAATCGGCACTAGGCCTCAACATTAAATGATAAACATTGCCAAGAATTATTTCGGCGCCAGATTTTTCAACATCGCTTGTTTTAAGGGCTTTAACGGTTCCGACGGTCCCAACCGGCATAAAAGCCGGGGTTTGAATTGTTCCTCGTTTGCAATTTATTTGCCCCCTTCTTGCTTTATTATCCTGAGCTTTTAAATTAAATGTAAAGTCCGTCATTTTAAAAAATCATATGAAAAAATTCATTCCACTAACAATCCTTGCGGTTTTGATTTTGTTAATTTCATTGGCCATCAAAAATATTAGCAAAACCCAAGGCGATAATGCAACAATTTCCGAAGAAATTTCTGAGAATGATGATTCCGAAACTCGCCAAGGTAACGATGAAGAGGGTTTTGTAAATTTTGTTGAAACCACCATAGATTTGCCTGATTTTGAAATTCCTGATTTATTTGAAGATAACAAAAAATTTACCAAAAAAGATTTGCTTGGAAAATACACCATCATAAATTTCTTCGCCTCGTGGTGCTCAACCTGCATAGCTGAGCACGATATATTACTCAGAATGCAAACCGAAGCAATTGCGGATCTTTATGGTATTGCGTGGCGCGATATCAATAACAACACCCAAAAATTTTTGCAAAAAAATGGCAATCCATTTTCTAGAGTCGGTGCCGATAATAAGGGCTTTTTCTCAAAAGTTGCTAATATCGAAGCGGTTCCCGAAACATGGCTGATCAATCCCCAAGGTAAGGTGGTTTTGCGTTTGAAGGGTAATCTCCAAGAATTTTCGATAGATGAAATTAAAAGCTATATTCGTTTGCATTAGATTTTTTGCCTGCTCTCGTAGCTCAGGGGATAGAGCAGTGGTTTCCTAAACCGCGAGCGCATGTTCGAGTCATGCCGAGAGCACCAACCATTTTTTAATCTAAAATAATTTTTTTAATAATTACCGCTAACCCCTAACATTAGATAGTCATTGCCAATTGATGTTAATTGTTGCTCTTTAATTTTAATAAGTTTTTGAATGATAAAATTATTGGCTTAAAGATTTTAGTTTTGGCGCTAATTTTTGAGCTGAATTTATGTTCAATTGGCATGAATTTTCCTTCACTTTTTTGCCTATTTTTATGGATCAGAAAATATGTTATTAAAATTGAAATTTTTTGTTTACATTTAAAATAAAATTTCTAATTTCGCGCCCCTTCCTTTTATTTTTTTTAACAGAAATTGTCTAATTTTTGTTTTTTTATTAATTCGATTTTCACAAAAAGAAATGGAGCCAGAACAAGAGTACGTCCGAAGATCTTCTTCAAATGTTTATTATTTACACAAAACAGATAAAAAAAATCTTGATTTGTCAGTTAAAAATAAAACAAATTTAAACAATTTTTCCGAAGAAGATGAGGCGAAAAAAGGTCTTGTTCTTGTTGAAGAATTTATTAAGCAAAACTTACCCTCTATCCCTGTATATTGTATTAGGCCAAAAATTCTCAAAAAGGCGGTAGGTTTTTTTGCTAAAAATTTTAGATGCAATAAATATCCAACAGACATTTTGTATTCCGTAAAAAGCAATCCCGATAAATCGGTTTTGAAGTATCTTTTTGATTTCGGTATTAAGCATTTCGATGTAGCGTCTTTGTCGGAAATCAAGCTTATTAATGAACTTTTCGGTGACAAAGTAAAAATGTATTTTATGCACCCAATCAAAGCTCCTGAAGCTATTAAGGAAGCATATTTTAATTATGGCATAAAAGATTTTTCCCTCGATAGTTTTGATGAGTTAGAAAAAATTTTACTTATTACCCAAAATGCTAAAGATTTAGGTCTTCACATTCGACTCTCAATCCCCAACTCGCACTCGGCCATTGACTTGTCGGGTAAGTTTGGAATTCTACCTTCAGAATCTTCATCCCTGCTCAGAAAAACTCGCGCTCATTCCTCAAGGCTTGGCGTATGTTTTCATGTTGGATCTCAATGCATGGATCCGGTTGAATATCGTAATGCCATAATGATCGCAAAAGAAGTGATTGATAATGCTGGCGTTAAGCTTGATGTTCTTGATGTTGGGGGCGGTTTTCCTTCGACCTATCCAACCATGACACCGCCTAATCTTCAGAGCTATTTTGATGAAATTTTTGAATCCATAAACCAACTAAATCTGGCCAAGGGTGCAAGAATTTGGTGTGAACCCGGCAGAGCTTTGGTGGCCGAATCCGGCTCTTTGGTTGTTAGGGTTGAAGGTCGAAAAAATCATATGCTTTACATCAATGATGGCACCTATGGCGGACTTTTTGATGCTGGATATCCGGGATTTATTTATCATACAAAAGCCATTAGGGCTAAAAAAGGCTCATCATTATCTTCTAATAAAATTGCTTTTGGTTTTTATGGGCCAACATGCGATTCTCTTGATACCATGAAGGGTCCATTTTATCTACCGGATGATATTGGCGCTGGTGATTATATCGAAATTGCCCAGCTTGGAGCTTATTCAAGAAGCATTAGAACAGAGTTCAATGGATTTAATCAAAATCTACAAATTGAAGTATCCGACGAGCCAATTGAATCAATGTATAATCTGCATAAAAATCAGCAAAACCTTAATAAATCTCAAACTAAATAAGACAATGACTGCAAAAAAAATTTCTAAAAAAGATTTACTTAAGAGACAAGTCAAACACATCGACATAACCTCTTTTGATGCTCGACCAATCGTTAAGCAAATGGATGATATGTCTTTTACGTCAAGAGATTTGGCGCGCGCAACTGAAATTTTTAACATGATGTTGGCTGATAAGTCTTGTTCAATAATTTTAACTCTCGCTGGATCAACCTCGGCTGGCGGTTGCATGAAGCTTTATGCTGACATGATTAAATACAATATGATCGATGCAATTGTTGCGACTGGTGCATCGATAGTTGATATGGATTTTTTTGAGGCCTTAGGTTTTAAGCATTATCAAGGCACTCCCTTTATCGACGACAAATTTTTGCGCGATAATTATATCGATAGAATTTATGATACTTATATCGACGAAGCAGATTTGCAAAAATGCGATCACACAATTTTTGAAATTGCTAATTCTCTCAAACCCAAGCCATATTCCTCAAGAGAATTTATCGCAGAAATGGGCAAATATTTGACAAAAAAATCCAAGAAAAAAGAATCACTAATTCAACTGGCATACGAAAATAACGTGCCAATTTTTTGCCCAGCTTTTACCGACTCTTCGGCTGGATTTGGCTTGGTTCTTCATCAGGTTAAAAATCCAAAATCGCATTTAACAATTGACTCAATTAGAGATTTTAGAGAGCTCACCGATATAAAAATCAAAGCTGGCACAACCGGCCTTTTGATGGTTGGAGGTGGAGTTCCTAAAAACTTTGTTCAAGATACCGTTGTATGCGCTGAAATTCTTGGCAAAGAAGTTGATATGCACAAATATGCAATTCAAATTACAGTTGCCGACCAGAGAGACGGAGCTTGCTCATCTTCAACTCTTAAAGAAGCTTGTTCATGGGGAAAAGTTGACACCGCATATGAGCAAATGGTTTACGCCGAAGCGACTTCCGTTATACCTTTGTTAGCCTCTTGCGCTTATCACGAAGGTCTATGGAAAAAAAGAAAAAGAAGAAATTTTAGCCAATTATTTGTCTAGAATAATAAAATGAATTTTTCATAATCACCAAATAATCAATTCCCCCAATCAAAGCTGTTTTCAGTTATGTTCGAGCAAAGATCTCTAGCTAAATCACTCTTGCTGTACTTATTTGCGGTTGTTCTTACTATTATGAATCTTACCAATATAAATATTTCTGGCTTCAATGATGTTATGCCTATGATGGATTTGATGGCGGTGTTTTATTTTGCAGTTTTTAAAAATATCTTCGGACTGTTTTTTATCTTTTTGCTAGGAATATGGAATGATGCTTTAAATGGCAACCCCCTTGGTCTAACATCGCTATGTTATATTGTATTAATCAAGTTTTTTGCGATCCTAAATGTTAGGCTTTTAAACAAAGAAAGATTCCGACAAATTTGGCAACAATTCATATATTTTTCGATCATGTTTTTATTCGGAAAGTGGTTTTTATTGCTCATAATTAACGGCCAATCGGGTTCGGTTTGGAATCTTATTGTTCAACTAATTATATCTTCGGTTTTATATATCCCAGCCCACAGTCTTTTTGATTATTTAAATCGCAAATTATTAGGACAATAAAATGCTCCGTGATATTAGAAAAAATAAGGTTTTTAATAGAAGGGCCATGATTTTAGGGATTGGCCAAACTGCTCTTTCGGGAATTTTGGTTTTTCGCTTGGGATATTTGCAAATATGGCGACATGATGATTATAAAAGTCAATCCGATAGTAATCGAATCAAGCCCGTTATAAATCCGGCTGGTCGCGGGACCGTTTTTGATCGATATGGCCTCCCCCTGACCAGAAACGAAAGTAATTTTAGATTATTGCTTTACCTTGATCGAAAAACCAACGCTAACAAAGCAATCGAGCAAATTTGCGAAATAATCGGAGTCAATCAAGAAACAAAAAATTTATTTTTTGCGAAGCTCAAAAATGCCAAACGCAAAAGCGTAATCTCTTTAATTGATAATCTCGGATGGGATGATTTAGCTCGCATCGAAACGAATTTTCACAAGTTGCCGGGGGTTTCAATTGAGAGCGGTATAATCAGAAAATATCCTTACCCAACTGAGACCGCCCATTTTTTGGGTTATGTTTCATTGCCCGCTGAAAAAGAAATTGAAGAAAATGAGCAAAATTTATTTATGCATCCCGATTTTCGTATTGGCAAATTTGGTATTGAAAAAACTTTTGACACCGCTTTGCGTGGCAAATATGGCGTCAAATATGTCGAAGTAAATGTTCACGAAGTGCCTCTTAGAACTCTCTCAATCAAACAATCTCAGGAGGGTTCGCGCATCAATTTAACCATAGATTTCGCGCTTCAAAAATATGTAACCGAGAGAATAAGAGATTTGGTGTCTTCGGTGGTGGTTATGGATGTAAAAACTGGCGAGATTTTGAGTTATGCTTCATCGCCAACTTTTGATCCCAATAATTTTGTCGAGGGCGTTTCGAGAGATTATTGGAAGCAACTCAATGAAGATATTCGCAAGCCTCTTAACAACAAGCCTATCTCAGCGCTCTATCCCCCTGGTTCAACTTTTAAGCTCATGGTTGCTTTGTCGGCGCTTGAAAGTGGTTATAATCCTGCAAGCCGAGTATATTGTAACGGTAAATATCAGCTCGGAAAAAGAACTTTTCATTGTTGGGAAGAAAAAGGTCACGGTTCTCTAGATTTGGTTGGAGCCATAATGCATTCTTGTAATACTTATTTTTATACTCTTGCCAATCAATTCGGGCACGAAAAATTCACCGAAATGGCAAAAAGATTTGGATTTGGTGAAAAATTCGATATAAGTCTTTACGGAGCCAAAGCTGGCATGGTGCCGTCTGAAGAGTGGAAGCAAAAAGTTTTTAATCAACCTTGGGTTAAAGGCGACACTCTTAATACGGCGATTGGACAAGGAAATGTTTTGTCAACGCCTCTTCAATTGGCGGTTGTAGCTTCAAGAATTGCTAATGGCGGTGTGCCAATAAAGCCTTATTTGGTTAGAAATAGTAATATTTTTAAACAATTTGATGCTCTAAAAAATGAGCCAATTGTCGATAGAAAATTTCTAAAATTAATACAAGAAGGCATGAGAAGAGTGGTTAATGAGCCGGGCGGAACGGCTTATGGGAAAAAAATTAATGCTCAAGGATTTGAAATGGCTGGCAAAACCGGCACTTCTCAGGTTATTTCTAAGCGCGAAAAAGAAATGTCAAAATTTGAAAGCGAGAATAATGCCAATCACGCTATTTTTATTGGATTTGCTCCAGTTCATGAGCCTAAATATGCAATTTCTGTTGTTGTTGAGCATGGCAAAAGCGGTTCGATGGCCGCGGCTCCTATCGCTAAAGATGTTCTTATGGAGGCTCAAGGCCTTAATAAAATTTTAAAAAACCAAAAAACTTAAGATGGACATAAAAAACTTCCCCACCAATAAATTAATTGAACAGGGTAAACAGCATCAATGATAAAATTATTTTTTAGAAGATTGTCATATAATAAAGTTTCCAAAAAAATTATAACACTTGCGGTTTATTACTACTTATTCTTGGTTTATAAGACCTCTCAAACAAAATATATTGGTTTTGAAAATATTGATAAATTAATCAAAAATAATGAGCCGATTATATTCGCTTTTTGGCATAATCGCTTAATGATGATTCCGTTTATTGCGCGCAAAATTAAGCGCAAATATAACAAGCACAATCTTATGACTCTGGCTTCAAGGCATGGTGACGGCCAATTGGTTGGAAATGTTATGGAGCATTTTGGATTAATATCAATTTTGGGCTCAAGCAAAGATGGCAGAAGGGGTAATAAGGGTATTGATTATTCGAGTTTGCGTAAAATTATTGACGGTTTAAAAAAAGGTTATGCTCTCGGCATTACTCCAGATGGACCGCGTGGTCCAAATCAACAAATTAATGGCGAATTATTAAATATTGCCAAGATTTCTGGGGCGACAATTATCCCAATTTCTTATTCTTGTTCAAAATTTAAGATAATCAAAAAAAGCTGGGATAGTTTTAAGATCCCTTTGCCCTTTTCAAATTTGTGTTTTTGTATTGATGATAAGTTTTTTGAAATACCGCGCGATACAGAACAATCGTCGCTTGAAAAAATTCACATTAACCTAAAGTTGCGCATGGATCTTGTTCAAAAAGTTGCCGATGAAAAGGTTATTTTGCTAGACCGTAAGTTTTAAGTAGCGTTGATTTTATTAATTTTTTGCCCGAAATCTTGCCAAAAATGCAAATCATTTAACTAACAAAATTAATTTTAAATTTTGTGATTGATTTATGAGTTTAGTTTGTTGCTTTGATAAACCACATTAGCTACGGCTTGACAAGCGATTCCCTCTTCACGACCAATAAATCCAAGCCCTTCGGTGGTGGTAGCCTTAATGTTGATTTTGCGGGTCGAGATCCCAAGAATCGAGGATATTTCTTCTTTCATTTTTAATTTATATTTGGTGATTTTGGGTTTTTCGCAAATGATAGTAACGTCAATATTAGAGATGAGTGCGCATGATTTTTGGATTATTTCATAAACTTTTTTTAGCATTTCGCGAGAATCGCAATTTTTCCATTTTTGTTCGCTTGGAGGGAAATGTTCGCCGATATCGCCTTCACCAATTGCTCCAAGAAGTGCGTCAATTATAGCGTGAATGCCAACGTCGCCATCAGAATGAGCAAGAATTTTTTTGTCAAACTCGATTTCTGCTCCACAAATTCTAATAAAATTATTTTCACCTTCTTCAATTGCGCGAAACCCGTGAACATCGAATCCGGTTCCGACTCGCGTTTCTTCGCGATATTCGTCAATCAAAAACGGAAGCATATGTTTAGCGCGTTCATAATCTTCTTCGGTGGTAATTTTAAAATTATTTTGTGATCCAGGAACGATAGCAACTGGAATTCCGGCATATTCATTTAAAGATGAATCGTCGGTGAAATTTAAGTCTTTAAAAGCCACATGAGAGTTCAAAATATCTTGATATATAAAACCTTGAGGGGTTTGAGCGCGCCAAAGATTTTCGCGCTCTAAAGTCCATTCAATTTTGCCATCGCCAATTTTTTTGATGGTATCTTCAACGGCAATAGCCGGAATAACCGCTGGATGTGACTCGAGTTTTTCGAGAATGCCATTAATGATTCTTTTTGAGATGAAAGGCCTAACTCCATCATGAATTAGAACTTTGCTTGGATTGTAATCGATGAGCTCTTCGAGACCTTTGCGAATCGATGCTTGACGAGTTTCTCCGCCAAAAACTGGATTAAGAAGATCAAGTCCGATTGTGGCTTGTTCGTAAAGCTCAACATCGTCGGGGTGAATCACGCAGATAACATCAGAAATTTGCGGGTGATTTAAAAATGCTTGAATCGAATGCCGAAGCATTGGAAATCCAGCCAAGGGAAGGTATTGTTTGGGAATGCCCTCGCCCCGATTAAAACGATTTCCTCTCCCGCAGGCGGTGATTAGGGCAACAATTTTGTGCATATTATAATTTGCTTTCGATTCTCGCGATCATTTCGTCGCGGAAGTTTTTGATGAGACCTTGAACCGGCCAAGCCGCCGCATCACCGAGTGCGCAAATTGTGTGACCCTCGATTTGTTTGCTTAAATTATACAATTGATCGATTTCTTCAACTTTGGCATCGCCTTGCACCATGCGATCCATAATGCGCATCATCCAACCGGTTCCTTCGCGACAAGGTGTACATTGACCGCATGACTCATGTTTATAAAAATGCGAGAGTCGAGCGATGGCATTTATTACATCGGTTGATTTGTTCATAACGATAACGCCGGCAGTTCCAAGGCCAGTTCCAACGGCTTTAAGGGAGTCGAAATCCATTAAAACTGTATCGCAAATATCTTTTTTGATAAGAGGTACGGATGATCCGCCCGGAATTACGGCCAAAAGGTTGTCCCAACCTCCGATAACACCGCCAGCGTGTTTCTCGATAAGTTCTTTTAGTGGGATTCCCATTTCTTCTTCTACGTTGCACGGATTGTTTACGTGACCCGATATGCAAAAGATTTTTGTGCCGGTGTTTTTTTCGCGCCCCAGAGATGCAAACCAACTTGCCGAGCGTCTAAGAATTTCAGGTACTACAGCAATTGATTCGACATTGTTGATGACGGTCGGGCAACCATATAAACCAATTAGCGCCGGAAATGGCGGTTTGAGTCGAGGCTGACCTTTGTTGCCCTCAAGACTTTCAAGGAGGGCGGTTTCTTCGCCACATATATAAGCTCCCGCGCCACGATGAATAAATATGTCTAAATCCCAACCAGAATCACATGCGTTTTTACCGATAAGTTTGGCTTCGTATGCTTCGTTTATGGCATTTTCAAGCGCGCGAGCTTCGTTATAATATTCGCCACGAATATAAATGTAGCAAGTATTGGCGTTAATGGCCTTCGAAGCAATAAGACAACCCTCGATAAGCTTGTGGGGCTCATTGCGCAAAATATCACGATCCTTGCAAGTGCCGGGTTCTGATTCATCGGCGTTGATAACTAAATAGTGGGGCTTGCCCTCTTTTGGGTTAGTTTTTTTAGGAACAAAAGACCATTTTGTGCCGGTTGGAAAACCTGCTCCGCCACGACCTCTAAGTCCCGAATTTTTTATTTGTTCGATTATCCATTCGCTACCATTATCAAGGAATTTTTTGGTATCGAGCCAATCACCCCTTTTTTTGGAGCTTTCTAGGCTATTTGGTTCGAAGCCATAAAGATTGGTAAAAATTTTATCTTGGTTTTTAAGCATTTCTTAAGGAGCTTTGGAGATTAATTTAGATTAAAATTATGTTTTATTGGATTTTCTCAAATCTATTAGAAAATTTATGGGAAATTTTTTGAAAATTTTCTAAAGAATATCTAGAAGAAATTATGGAAAATGTTTTCAAAATTTTTTTGAGAAAATAAAAAAATTAATACAATTTTTTTGAAAAAAAATTTGCTTAACAAAAAAATCAAAATAACTTATCGAACCAGAAATAAATTTGCAAATTATTAATAAATTCATACCCAGTGAGTCCCCAAATAGACAGTCCCAAAAACAATTTTTTTAATTGCATAAAATTGCTTTTCGCAATGCTATTTTTGGTCGGAATTTTTTCATGCTCTCAAGGAAGACTCGATCCAACCCTTGATGAAGTTGGAATGACCGAGAAAGACATCAAAGAAACAGTAATTAGATCAAGGGAAAAAGATAAAAAAGACAAACAAGATCTTGAAAAAACCGAAGCCCCGTTACCTCGAATTAACAAATCAATTATTCCGGTTCCGACGCCAAAAATTGGCGGTGAAAAAGTAATCTCATTTTATGTAACCGATCAAGTTCCTTTGCGAGATGTTTTGATCGAATTAGGAAGGATCGCCGAAATCGATGTGGATGTTGATCCAAAAATTTCTGGAGGGGTCATTATCAATGCCAAAAATCGTCCATTCAAAGAAATTATTGACAGGATTGCTACTCAAGGAAAATTGCGCTATTCCTACAAAAACAAGGTTTTATATTTTGAAACCGACAAGCCTTTCATGAAAAATTATTTTGTTGATTATGTCGACGGTTCTCCACTTTGGGATGAGGTTCAAACTAACATCGAAAACATTTTTACTTCCGAACCTTCGGATGGAGGCAGTTCTCAATCAAACGTTACTTCTAATAAATCGGCTGGAATGTTTACTGTTTACGCCACTCAAAGACAACATGGTGCAATTGAAAAATATCTCGCCGATGTAAACACTCAAGCTTCAGCGCAAGTTCTGATTGAAGCAAAGGTTGTTGAAGTAAAACTTAATGATGAATTTAGAGCCGGAATTGATTGGTCAAAAGACTTTATTAATTTCAGTGTAAACGGTTCCCAATCGTATATTTCTAATTCCCCTTCTTCAACATCCACTTCTTCGGCATCATCTTCATCGACTGGGACAATAGCTCCAATTCTTCAAAATATTAAAATATTTGGGGGAGATATAAATGTTGCCGTCAATGCCATGTCAAAGTTTGGGGTCACCAAAACTATTCAAAACCCAAGATTGCATGCCATGAATAATCAAAAAGCCTCATTAAATTTTACCAACAAATTGGTGTATTTTAAGGTGGAAGCTCAGCAAAGTGCCCAAGGGTCAACAACCGGAGGAACAGCTTCAACTGTTTTAGGAACCGTTACCTCAACTAAACAAGAAGAAGATGTTGGTACGCAAATTGAAATTACGCCTTCGATTAATTTAAAAACTGGTGAAATTACAATGAATATTCAGCCAAAAATTACCAACAATACTGGTTCCGTTATAGACCCAACCACTGGATATGACTCTAAATTTAAGTATCAAAATGAAGTTCCGATTATAAATACAAGAGAGTTAAACACCGCAGTTAAAGTCGCCTCCGGAAATGTAATTGTTTTGGGTGGTTTGATGACAAATACATCCGATAGCGAAAGCGCTGGCGTGCCTTTTTTAAGAAATGTGCCAATTCTGGGTTGGTTATTTAAAGCGATGTACAAAAAACTCGAAGTTAGTGAAACGGTTATTTTTATTAAAGCCACAATTATCAATAGCGGAACGCGCGCTAATAAGGTTGATCGCGAGCTTGAAGAAAAATATGATGTCAATCGCCGAAACTATTTTTAACTATGAATCCCATTCTAAAGTATATCCTCAAAAACGGTCTTAGAGACCGTCTCTATCTGGGCTTGCTAATTTTTATTGCTTTAGCCTTCGCAGTATCGATTTTTCTGGGCTCGACCATGATGGTTGAGCAAAATCAATCATCAATAGCATACACCCTAGGCACTTCGCGAACAATTTTATCGTTAGGTATGATTTTATTCGTTTGCATCAATGTTGCCCGCGCTTTTGATAACAAAGAAATCGAATTTATTTTATCAAAACCAATTTCACGCGAACAATTTATTCTTGGCTATTTATTGGGTTTCTTTATTGCAAATTTATTAATTTTGTTGCCCATAATTTCAGCGGTTTTGCTGGTTTTCAAAGTTGACAAAACCGGAGCCTTATACTGGTTTTTAACCACCCTTTCTGAAAATCTAATAGTAATATCTTTTGCTCTTCTTAGTTCGTTGATACTTAAAAATTCTTTCTCAGCAATTTTGGCCTCCTTTGGATTCTACGCCATCTCTCGTTTGATGGGCATGTTTGTTATGACGATTGATTTTACTGATGAACTAACCACTGTAAAACATGGAGAGTTGGGCATGGCTTTAAAAATTTTATCGGTGATTTTTCCAAGGCTTGACCTTTTTTCTCAGAGCTCTTGGCCAATCTACGGCGTAAAAGACGACATGGTTTTGTGGGTCATTTTTTTTCAATCCACCATATATTTGCCATTAATGATTTTTATGGCATTTCATGATTTTAAGAAAAAGCAATTTTAGGTTTTGTTTACGCGGTGAAGAATTTCAAATTATTTTTTTACATATACTCACATAAAATTTTTTTTTGGTTGTTTGTTGCAGTTTTTGTTGCGCAGATTTTTTTTTGGAAATCAACCGAAAAATATAGATTAGTTGACGAAATAGTCCCCCCCGCCCCTTCAAATCATCTCATAAAAGCCTCATCTTTTGGGGATAATGAGTTCATATTTAGAACCTTAGCGCTCAGATTACAAAATTCGGGCGATATTTTTGCGGGTTTCGTTAGTTTGGATAAATATGATTATTCGCGAGTTTATGATTGGATGTCGACTTTAGACAAACTAAACGCAGATTCGCGATTAATTCCTTCATTAGCTAGTTACTATTATACTCAAACTCAAAACAAAGGCGATTTAAAATATGTTTTACAATATCTTGACGAGCACTCTTCACGCGATATTGATAAAAATTGGTGGTGGCTTTTTCAAGCGACTTTTATTGCCAAAAAAGATCTGAACGACCTCGATAAATCTTTGTATTTCGCACAAAAATTAGCGCAAAATAATGCCAAAGAAGCGCCACTTTGGACTAGGCAAATGCCGGCTTTTATTGGTGAAAAAAAAGGTGATTCATGCATGGCTTTCAAGGTTATAAAAAATCTTATCGATGAAAGTGAGAGCGGTAAAAGGCAAATTTCGGTTGAAGAAATGAATTTTATGCGTCACTTCATTAATGAGCGCCTTTCCAAGCTCAAAAAGCAAAATTTTAATCCCGCCGAATGTTATTCAAAAAAATCATAATTTTTTGAATTAAGCCATTGATTTTGTTGATATTGTGAAAAGTTAATTTTTAATAATTATTATGAATTCACAGAATAATTTAGGCCTTTTGAATATATTTTATGATCAAATATAACTCTCCTTTCATTTCTTCAAATCGCCAACCTTTTCAAACTTTGCCGTTGATAATTCAAATGGCTTTGATCGAAGATAATGCTTTTAATGACATAACTTCTGATTTAACAATCGATGAATTTTCGATATGCGCTTTTCAAATTAATGCTCGTCAAGATTTGGTCTTTTGTGGCAAAAAAATTGTTGAGGAAGTTTTTTTACAATTAAAAAAATCCAAAAAATTTGCAGATTGCGAAATCAAATATAATTTTTTGGTTGATGATGGTGAAATCGTAAAAAAGTCGCAAAATATTGTTGAAGGCCACGGAAGCGACAAATTAGTTTTGGTGGCAGAAAGGTTGATATTAAACCTTGTTCAGCATCTTAGTGCCATTGCCACAACTACGCATAAATTTGTCAAAAAACTCAATAACCCGCGCATCAAAATTCTTGATACTCGCAAAACCTTGCCTAATTTGCGCGAACTTCAAAAATACGGCGTTTTGTGCGGTGGCGGATACAATCATCGCTTTAGTTTAGCTGATCTAATCTTGATCAAAGATAATCATATTAACGCTTGCAAAGGCGTTGAAAATGCCATGCAAAAAGTATGTAATCTGGCATTAGAGCAAAAAATTGAAATTGAGTGCGACAATCTTATTCAAGTTGGGCAAGTGCTTAAATTTAAGCCAAATATCATCATGCTTGATAATATGGAGATCGCCGAAATTGAAGAATCAATCGAGCTAATCCGTAAAAATTCGCCTCAAACTTTAATAGAAGTTTCGGGTGGAATTAACATAGAAAATATTGAGAAATATTCGACTTTGGATATTGATTTTATTTCAATTGGCTCACTAACAAATTCTTGTCAAAATATTGATATCGGCCTTGACTTTTTGTAATAAATTACAAGTTTAGAGTTTAATAAAAATTATTGATTTTAAATAAAAAAATAATTCTTAATTTGTTAATAAAACCAAATTTTAGCAAATTAAACTCATGGCCCAATCAAAAACCTTTTTAATGATTAACAATAAAAAAATTTATAAATTTCTCGCGCAATCGGTCTCGCCTTTTAAGTTACTGCTTTGTGCGCATGTTGTGGTTATCATATTTAGCGCCATCAATATTTCTTTGATGCCCTTGGTTTCTAAGATTCTTCTCAATCAAATTATAATTTCAGACCCACAAAATCTTTTTTCTGCAACAAAATATATCATGATTTTATTGGCGGTTCTAATTGTGATGCCAAGCATTTTGGTCAGAATTTCAGATTATGTGTGGGCGATTTTTTTGCCAAAATTGCGCCGTCAAATTACTCATGATTCAATCAAAAAACTTTTAGCGCAATCGCATATTTTTTTTCAAAATAATTTCTCTGGATCTTTGGTAAATAAGGTCAGAGACCTATTTAATTCCACACCAAAAATTATAGAAATTTTTTTATACAATTTTTTTGGGGGCGCTTTGGCGGTTTTGTTCGCCTTTATAACTTTAAGCACCATAAATTTTTTCTTCGCTTTTGCTTTGTTGATTTGGATTGTGATTATTATTCCAATTGCTTACCGCTCTGCTCTCCTTACCAATCGACTTTCGATGAATGTTGCTAATCAACAAAGTCGAATTATGGGCAATATTGTTGATATTTTTGCCAATATTCAAAACATAAAATTATTTTCTAGCGCCGAGACGGAGTTGAATCGAGTTGATAAATTTCAAAAAAGATTTAGCGAACTTTATTCAAAGCGCGGTCTTTACCTTAATAAACATTATACTTTTTTGAGCCTCATTTCTTCTAGTTATTTTATTTTATGTTTTGCGATGTTGGTTTGGCTATACTCAAGGCGCGCAGTGACGGTTGGCGATTTTATTTTAATTTTTGGCATCAATAATTTTTTGCACAACATCATTCAAGATTTTATGAAACAAATTCGTAATTTTTTAGAAGAATTTAGCGTTGTCAAAGAAGCTCTAGACGTGGTCGCAAAAACATCCGAAATTAAAGATTCCAAACAAAAAATTCAAATTTCTAAAGGTGAAATAATTTATGACAACGTCAAATTTTCATATCATCAAAATAGTCCACTTTTTAGCGATAAATCGTTGACCATCAAGGCCGGACAAAAAGTCGGCTTAGTTGGTCATTCTGGTAGCGGTAAATCAACTTTCATTAATTTATTACTTCGTTTTTATGATGTCCAAGAGGGTAAAATTTTGATTGATGGTCAAGATATCGCTAAAGTTTCTCAAGATTCGCTTCACGATAAAATAGGCGTAATTCCGCAAGAGGCTATTTTGTTCCATCGCAACTTAATTGAGAATATTTCTTATGGCAATAAAAGCCCAATATCCAAAGAAGAACTAATGATTCGCGTTGTTGATTCGGCCGTCAAAGCTTCGGCACATAAATTTATTTCTATGATGCCCGAGGGTTATTATTCGCAAGTTGGTGAGAGGGGCGTTAAGTTGTCGGGAGGTCAACGACAAAGAATTGCAATTGCTCGAGCATTCTTTAAAAATGCTCCAATCTTGGTTTTGGATGAAGCCACTAGTCAGCTCGACTCGGTTACTGAAAACATGATTCAACAAAGTTTGAAGAACTTGATGGAGAGTAAAACTACTCTGGTAATCGCGCACCGCTTATCAACTCTTCAAATGATGGACAGAATTTTGGTTTTTGATAAAGGTAAAATTGTTGAAGATGGATCTCACGAAGAATTGCTCGATCTAAACGGTTATTATAAAAGACTATGGACGGCTCAATCAGGCGGGGTTTTGACTTATCAAATTGAGAACGCAAGCGCTCAACAACTTTTTTCAATTAAAAAATAGTTATGAATAATATCACGCAAGTTTTCATATTTTGTGCGGGACGTGGCGAAAGAATGATGCCATTGACTCAATCAACCCCCAAGCCATTGCTTAAAGTTCAAAACAGGGCTATTCTTGGTCATATTTTGGATAAGGTGCAAAAAATTTCATCGGTGCAAAAAATTTTAATCAATGCTTTTTATCTTGCCGACGAAATTATTGATTTCGTCAAGTCGGTGAACGATCCAAGAATCATAGTTTCGCATGAATCTGAAAAAATTGAAACCGGCGGTGGTTTATTTTTTGCGCTTGATAAAATTGATGTGAATCAACCATTATTAACGCTTAACGGCGATGTTTTGTGGCGCGATAAAGCTGAAATTTCAGATATGGAGTATCTTTTTAGTAAATTTAATTCAACCAAGCATGATTTTTTGTTGGGATTGAAAAAAACCCCGGAATTCAAGGGTTATGATGGTTGCGGGGATTTTGATTTAATCGAAAATGAAGTTTTGGTTCGAGATTTTTCATCGCAAAATTTGCAAATCAATAGGCCTTTTGTTTATGTTGGGATGCAAATTCTTAATCCGCAAATTATTGCTTCAACAAAGGCATTACACCAGCTTCCAAAATGTTTTTCGGTTTCGCAGTTTTATAAAAATTCCGTTGGAAAAAATTTCATTTTAAACCGAATTAATGGCGTTGAATTGGGCGGAAAATATTTTCATATCGGAACGCCAGAAAACCTAGAGCTTGCCAACCAAGAGTTTTAGTTTTTAAGAGAATTCATGATTAATTATGGCAAAAATTTCTAAAAATTCTGAAGGCCGTATTCGCAAGTCTTAAGGTGTTTGATAGAGTTTTAAATTCGAAAGAATATCAGGATATCAAGAACTATTTGTAAAAAAATGGAGTATTAAAATATAATTTAATACTCCATTTTGATTGCACCGAGTTTAACGCTAAAATGCGATTAAGAGTGAATTGCTCTTTTATCGACTGCTAAACAAGCTTCTTTAACAGCTTCGTTGTAGGTCGGGTGAGCATGGCAAGTGCGAGCAATATCTTCGGCACTTCCGCCAAATTCCATAGCAACAACAATTTCGTGAATTGTGTTACCCGCTTCGCGCCCGATAATATGGGCTCCGAGGATTTTATCGGTTTTGGCGCACGATAGAATTTTAACAAAACCTTGCTCGTCAAAAGTGGCGCGTGCCCTAGAATTAGCCATCATTTGGAATTTACCAATTTTATAATTAATGTTTTGCGCCTTAAGCTCTTGTTCTGTTTTTCCAACAGAGGCAACTTCTGGGTAAGTATAAATAACATTCGGAATTACATCATAATTGACGTGACCGGCCTGACCAGCGATCATTTCGGCAACTGCAATGCCTTCATCTTCAGCTTTATGAGCCAGCATTGGACCGGTTGTGACATCACCAATGGCATAAATGTTGTCGATATTAGTTTTTAAATGATGATTTTCGATAAAGCCACGAGAGTTGATTTTAACCCCAATGTTTTCAAGGCCAAGATTTTCAGTGTGGGGCTTTCTTCCAATGGCAACCAAGACAACATCGGCTTCGATTTTTTCCTTTTTATCACCATTTACCGATTCTATCTCAACAATTGCTGTTTTTTTATCTTTTTTAACCGAGATAACTTTGGTTGATAATCGAAATTTTAACCCTTGTTTTTCGAGAATGCGTTGAAAATTTTTAGAGATCTCCTCATCCATTGTTGGAGTAATGCGGTCAAGATATTCGATAACTTCAACCTCGGACCCAAATCTTGACCAAACCGAACCAAGTTCAAGACCTATGACGCCTGCCCCAATCACAATCATTTTTTGAGGGACTGATTCAAGCTCAAGAGCTCCGGTTGATGAGACGATAATTTTTTCATCTATTTCAACGTTAGGAAGTTTTGCAACTTCAGAACCGGTCGCGATAACAAAATTTTTAGCGGTAATTTTTTGTATAGAGCCGTCGGCCAGGTTTATTTTAACAGTGTTTTTATCAATAAATTTTGCCATCCCACGGATGTTTTGAACTTTATTTTTTTTAAACAAACCAGCAATTCCAGAAGTCAAACCGTTGATAATTTCATTCTTATTTTGAATTAGTTTTTTAGTATCAATTTTGGGTTTTGAAATACCAATACCAAGTTTTTCAAATTGATGGCCGGCATCATGAAATTTATGCGATATCTCCAACATTGCTTTAGAGGGAATGCATCCAACATTTAAACAAGTTCCGCCAAGATTTACATGTTTTTCAATGCAAGCGGTCTTTAGACCAAGCTGTGCTAGGCGAATTGCGCACACATAGCCACCCGGTCCGCCACCAATCACGACCGTATCAAAGTTATATTCATTCATATGAGTTATTTATTAATTTAGAGGAGTAAGATATTGAAAATGAGCCTTGTTCGAATTTAAAAATTCGAGTTTTATCGAAGAATTTTATTTTAAAAATTGTTCAATTTCAAGGTCTTTATTGTAGGTTAGATGGGTTTAGAATTGATTATAAATTTAGCTTGCAACGTTGCCAAATAAAAGCCCCCTTTATTATACATAAAGGGGGCTATGATAAATCAAGGATCTGTGAGATAAACTTAAGTTGCTTGAAGTTTATTTTTTATTTTTAATCTGATTGATTGAGCTTTAACTGTCAACTTATTGAATCTGTAGTTAGTTAAAAAATTATCAATATTTCCATATTTATTGATAGTTCTAAGAGTCGAAGTTGCGACTCTTAAGTTGACGTTAGACCCTAAAGCTTCGCTAAACAATGAGATAGATTTTAGATTTGGTAAAAATCTTCTTCTAGTTTTGCGATTTGAGTGAGAGACTTTGTTACCACTCATTGCTCCTATATTTAGGAGCTCACATTTTTTTGACATAAATAAGGTAAATCTATTTTAATATTACAATGTGGATCCGCAATTCATTTGTGTATTTTCACCAGAAATAGCGGCAACAATTGATGGGGCTCCGAACATCGCGGCAATACCAGCGGCAACACCAATCAT
>RFYG01000001.1 GCA_009925685.1 Pseudomonadota bacterium | reverse complement strand
TTTAAAAACCTTAAAAACTTCATTGGTTGGGACTTGAATTTGAGGAAAAATTAATAAGTTTTTAAATTCATTTAAATTATCAATTATTAAATTTGATTGATGATTTTTAAAATTATCAATCGGATTTATTATTTCACCACGACCTTCGATTAGGCATATTTTTTCTTCAAAAAAAAACGGCAAATCCGAGCCAAAAATGGCCGAGATTTTTTGCATAGTGGTTTTTGATAAATTCAGGTTAAAAATTGTATTTAAAATTTTTATAAAATAGGCTCCGTCAGATGATCCACCTCCAAGTCCAGAGCCAATCGGTATATTTTTTGTTAAAGAAACTTTTACTGATGATTGAAGGTTAAAACTTTGATAAAAATAGTTAAAAATTTTGGTGATAATATTGTCGCTATTTAAGTTTTTTGAAAATTCTCCACTAACCTCAAGTTCAAATTGTTGATTTTTCTCAACTTTCAATTCGTCATATAAATTTATTTTTATAAAAATTGATTGAAGTTCATGAAAATTATCTTCTCTGAGGCCGTTGATTCTGAGAAATAAGTTGAGTTTGGCTGGACATTGAGTTTTTAAAAACATTAATTTTGATATAGTTATTTAATGTTCAAAACAACTGCGAAGTTATTGTTATTGCGCTTTAAGAATAGAAATACTTTTTTATTTTTCTGAGTTTGATCACGAATGATTTCTTTAAAATTTTCGAGTGAATTAATGTTATTTTGGTTAATGGATAAAATTATATCTCCAACTATAATGCCTTTTTCAATAGCTTCTGACTTTGGCGCTATATCGTTAACAATCAAGCCTTCTACCCCATTATTTTTGTATTCAGCTAGACTAATGCCGAGAATATTTAATAATTTTTGTTGAGGTTTTTTATCTAAAATTTTTGTTTCAAACTTCTTGGAATCGATTTTATTTTCGTCATCACGAGATTTTTCCACAATTAAATTTAATGTTTTGGTTTTCCCGTGGCGCCAAACTTGTACTTTAACAATTTTATTAATTGGTGTGCGATTTACAATTTTGGGAAGAGATTTCATGTCGTCAACTTCTTGATCATCAAAGCGAATTATAACATCGGTTGGTAAAACTCCAGCTTTACTGGCTGGACCGTTGACAACCACATCGCTAACAAAAGCGCCACGTATTTTATCCAATCTAAGCGAGTCTGCGAGCTCGTCAGTTAAGTCTTGAACTGACACCCCAATCCAACCTCGATAGACTTCGCCAACTTCGCGTATTTGATTAATAACCTGAAGAGCGTTGTTAGAAGGAGTTGCAAATCCAATACCAACACTTCCCCCCGAAGGAGAAAAAATTGCTGAATTGATACCAACGACTTCACCTTTGGAGTTAAATAATGGTCCTCCCGAGTTACCCTTGTTAATTGCGGCATCGGTTTGGATATATTCATCAAGTTGGCCGGTATTGATGTCGCGTCCTCGAGCTGAAATAATTCCAATCGAAACTGAACCTCCTAAGCCATATGGATTGCCTATTACTATTGCCCAATCGCCAATTCTTGATTTATTTGAATCGCCAAATTTTGCAAATTTTAACTCTTTTGATGAGTTGATTTTTAACAATGCCAGATCAGTTTTTTTATCAACTCCCACGAGCTTAGCTTTATATTTTGAGCCATCATGTAAATTAATATTTATATCGACCGAATCTTCAATCACATGTCCGTTTGTGACGATATAACCATCGGGAGAGATTATAAAACCAGATCCTATCGAAGTTATTTTTCGGCGTGAATCAGGCTCCCGATTAGTTCGCTCATCAAGAAATGATCGAGAATTATTAGCGCTATCTTCGTCGTTAATATTATAGTCAAGGGAGGTTGAAATATTTACTACCGTTGGCAATAAATCTTCGATTGTATCGGCAAAGCTTGGAACTAATTGAGATTTTAATGGGACGATATTGGGTTGAGAAAATGAATTATGACCCAAGCAAATTATACATAAAATTAACAAAAATATTTTAGAAAATTTGCGAGTCATGTGAGGTTATTTTTTGGAGTTGCTAAAATATTTGAAGAAGTTGCTATCTGGAGAAATTATCATTTTAGTTTTATCGTTGCTAAGGGCGATTTTGTAAGCAATCATTGATCGATAAAAATCAGCGAAATCAGGATCTTTGCCAAATGAGGAGGCATATATTTTGTTGGATTCTTTTTCACCATTTCCGCGAGTAATGTCGGCAGTTTTTTTGGCTTCAGCTAGAATAATGGTTTTTTGTTTGTTGGCTTCAGCTCTAATTTTATCAGCTTCTTCGGCACCTTTAGCACGAATTTCACGCGCTTCTTTTTCGCGTTCAGTTTGCATTCTAGCATAAATTGCATCCGAGTTTTCTTTTGGGAGATCAGCGCGCATTATTCTTACATCAATAATTTTAATGCCAAAAATTTCAGAGGATGAACCGACCGCGTCTTTAATTTTGCGCATTATATTGCCACGATTTTCGGTAAGAAGTTCGTTGAGAGTTACTTCGCCAATAACTTGTCGTAAACTTGAATCGAGAATTCCGGATAGTTTGTTTGATAAACCGTTAGAACCGCCGACGGTTGTGTAAAATTTCAACGGATCAACTATTTGGAATTTGGTGAAAGCGTTGATAATTAATCGTTTTTGATCGGAAGCTATCACTTCTTGTTCGGGGAGTGACAAATCGATTATGCGTTTTTCAAAGTAAATTGCGTTTTGGATAAAGGGCATTTTAAATTTAATCCCTGGAGTATTGATAACTCTAATTGGTTCACCAAATTGCAGAATTAAAACTTGTTGTCTTTGGTCAACAGTAAAAAATGAGCTTTGAAAAGTTATAATTGCAAGCGTAGAAACAATTAATAACTTTTTGATTGATTTTTTCATATTTAATTTGAATTGAGAGGTTTGTTGGTTTTATTGATGTCGTTTAAGGGAAAATATGGAGTTATAGACCCAGAGCTCGCACTTTTGTCGATATATATTTTATCTGCTTCACCGTATATTTTTTCCATAGTTTCGAGATAAATTCGGCGCTTGGTTACTTCTTTGGCTTTAACATATTCGTTATAGACTGCCAAAAATCTAGATGCTTCACCTTGAGCATTGGCAACAACTTGCTTTGAATATGCTTCGGCTTCTTCTTTCATCTGGGAGGCTGTTCCTCTGGATCTTGGTATTATGTCATTTGCGAATGCTTGTGCTTGGTTAATTTCTTTTTCCTTGTCGGCTTTGGCAGTTTGAACATCTCGAAATGCATCTATTACTTGTTCGGGTGGATCAACTCTGCGAAGCTGAACTAAAACTATCCTAATTCCAGCATTGTAAGAATCTAAAATTTCTTGCAAAAGATTTTTGGCATCTTGCTCGATTTGCATTTTTCCATCAGATAAAGCTTGGGCAATTGGGGTGCGTGCGATAATTTCGCGCATCGCGCTTTCAGAAGATTTGCGGATGGATTGATTAGGTTCGGCGATATTAAAAACGAAGTCTTTGATATTGGCGATTTGCCATTGAACCTGAAATTGAATATCGACGATATTTTCGTCGCCAGTGAGCATTAAGCTTTCAGCATTAAAATTTCGTTGACCAATATTATTGGATAATTTTTTGGTTGATGAAAAGCCAAATTCCTCGGTATTAACATTGGTAACGCTTTTTTTAATAACTTGTCCAAAGGGGTAGGGAATATGATAATTAAGACCAGGTTCCGAAGTGCGGTAGAATTTTCCAAAATATAAAGTTACAGCATTTTCATCGGGATCAACTTTGTAAAAACCGAAGCTTAAATAAGTTAAAATTATAATTAAAACCATGATCCCGATTCCTGATTTGGGGGCTTTTGTTGGATTTTGAGATTGGGCAGAAAAATCATTAAAAAACTTTAAAACTTGTTTAATAATTTTGGTAATAAAGTCGTCGGAATCATTATTATTATTGGAGGAGTTGTTATTTTTTTTAAAAAAATTATTAGTGTTTTTTGAATTATTGTTATTGGAATTTGATGAGTTATCTTTACCGCCACTTGAGTTTCCTCGATTACCGTTGCCTTGATTGCCATTGTTTCCACCCCAAGGGCCACCGCCCCAAGGACCAGATGAATTAGAAAAGTTTTTAAGGTTGTCAATAATTAGCTTGAACATCGAAATAATGTTTGAATTTATTAAAATTTTGGGAGATATTTGAATGCCCGATATTAATTTTCTACAATATCAAATTCAATTAAAATTTTAAATGCCAATCAACGATTCCAAAACCCTTGCGGATTTTATAAATAAGCCTTCCGAAGTAATTGGAGTAAAAAAAATAATTCTAGTTGCATCAGCCAAAGGTGGAGTTGGAAAATCGACCTTGGCTTGCAATTTAGCACTTTTTTTAGCGCAAAAAATTTCGTCTGTTGCTTTGGTCGATGCGGACATTTATGGACCTTCAATCGCTCACCTTCTTGATATTAACGACAAACCAAAAGTTATCGATAATCAATTTCAGCCATTAATTAAAAATAATTTAAAAATCATGTCGATTGCCAACCTGACCGATTCAAGTCAAGCAGGGGTTTGGCGCGGACCAATGGTAACTAAAATTTTATATCAATTAATCAGAAGTACAAATTGGCAATTTGATAACAAAAAAGTCGAAATCATGGTTGTTGATATGCCTCCCGGAACCGGCGATGTATATTTAAGTATGGCTGAAAAATTTCCAATTGCGGGCGTGGTTTTGGTTTCAACGCCTCAAAGTATTGCCGTTATTGATTTAATTAAATCGATTGATTGCTTTAAAAAACTTAATATCCCAATTTTGGGTTTAATACAAAATATGTCTTTTCTTGAGGTTAATGGCGATAAAAAATATATTTTTGGTTGTGACGGCGTCAAAGAATTATCCAAACAAACGCAAATTGATTTTTTAGGTGAAATTGAAATTATGGATTCGATATCTCAAGCTTGCGAAAACAAAAAACCATTCATTTTAGACAACTCACAAAATTCACAAAAAATCATGAATATTTTTAACAAAATTATTCAAAAAATTTAATTCATTAAATACAAATGCAACAAGATATAGCGAATTATAATCACCAATTATCTGAAAAAAAATGGCAAGAAATTTGGGCAAAAAATCATGTTTTTAAATTTGACCCAAATTCATCAAAATCAAAATATTACGTCCTCGAAATGTTTCCTTATCCATCTGGAAAAATTCATATGGGACACCTTCGCAATTATACAATCGGTGATGTGGTTGCACGCTTCAAAAAATTACAAGGTTTGAATGTATTACACCCAATGGGCTTCGATGCTTTTGGTTTGCCAGCTGAAAACGCGGCCTTGCAACGAGGTATTCATCCCGAAAGTTGGACTTTGTCAAATATCGAAAATATGCGTGATGAGCTTAAGTCGATAGGCTTATCGGTTGATTGGGATCGCGAGGTTATAACATGTTTGCCCAAATATTATCGTCACGAACAAAAAATATTTGGTGATTTTTTTAAGGCCGGTTTGGCATATCAAAAAGAATCTTTTGTTAATTGGGATCCGATTGATAAAACCGTTCTGGCTAATGAACAAGTAATCGATGGAAAAGGCTGGCGAAGTGGAGCTTTGGTTGAGAAAAAAAAATTAAAACAATGGTTTTTAAAAGTTTCAGAATTTTCTGAAGAATTATTGCAGGAATTAAAAAACCTCAACGGTTGGGACGAAAGGGTTTTATCGATGCAAGAAAAATGGATTGGAAAAAGCTCTGGATTGTTAATCGATTTTGCCATTGCCAATAACAATTCAACTAAATTAATTGAAAATTCTTATGTCAAAATTTACACGACTCGACCAGATACTTTATATGGAGCATCATTTTTGGCTATTTCGCCACATCATCCTTTAGCCCAAGAAATTGCTAAAAATAAAATTGAGATAAAAAATTTTATTGATGAATGTAACAAAAACGCAGTTGATGAACAAACTCTCGAAAAGCAAGAAAAAATAGGCATTAGAACTGGAATTGAAGTAATTCATCCACTCGATAAAAATATAAAACTTGAAGTTTTTATCGCTAATTTTGTGCTTATGGAATACGGCACCGGTGCAATATTCGGTTGTCCTGCTCACGATCAGCGTGACTTTGAATTTGCCCAAAAATATCAACTAAAAATTACTCAAGTTATTGCTTCATTTGATGGTCAAAAATGTGAATTACCTTTTTTAGACGACGGAGTCTTGATAAATTCTGGCGAGCTTAATGGCCTCGATTCAAAGTTGGCTAAGGAAAAAATGTTTGAGATTTTGGCGAGTCAAAAATTAGCTGAAAAGAAAACAAATTATCGCTTGCGCGATTGGGGAATTTCACGCCAAAGATATTGGGGATGTCCAATTCCAATATTATATCTTGAAGATGGAAGAACGGTTTTGGTACCGGATGATCAACTTCCCGTTGAGTTACCTAAAGATGTCGAATTTAATGGCATGGGAAATCCACTTGAATTGCATCCAACTTGGAAACATACAACCTTTAAAGATGTCGATGGAAAGGTCTACAAAGCTCTTCGCGAGACCGACACTTTTGATACTTTTTTTGAGAGTTCTTGGTATTTTTTACGCTATATTTCGGCCCCAGAAAATAAAGCTTTTGAGAAGGATTTGGTCGACAAAATTATGCCGGTTGATCAATATATTGGAGGGGTTGAGCACGCTGTTTTGCATTTACTTTATTCTAGATTTTTTGTTAAAGCTTTAAATAAATGTGGATATTTATCATTTAATGAACCATTTAAGAACCTTCTAACTCAAGGAATGGTATGCCATCACACATTCAAAGATAAATTTGGAAATTGGGTTTATCCGAGTTCAGTTATTGAGATTGAAAAAGGAAAATTTATTCACGAAGAAACTCGCCAAGAAATAATTCTGGGGCGTAGTGAAAAAATGAGTAAATCGAAAAAAAATGTTGTTGAGCCGATCAATATTGTTAAAAGTTACGGAGCTGATACCGCGCGACTTTTTATGCTTTCTGACACTCCCGCATCGCGTGATTTAGACTGGTCGGAGAGTGGAATTGATGGGGCTTGGCGTTATGTAAACCGTTTATGGAAGTTGGTGGCTGGGTTTGTTGTCAATAACAAGCAATTGATGATTGGCGATATAAAAAGTTTTGGTTCCAAAGATTTTTCTAATTTATCAAAGACGCAAATTGATTTAATAAAATCAATCCATCGAGCTATATTTTTTGTTCAAGACGAATTGAATAAATTAAATTTTAATCGAGCTATTGCTAAGATTAGAGAGTTTAGTAATGCCCTAGAAAAAAACAGTTCTAGCAATGATGCTGATGTTCAAATAATGCGTTTTGCCCTCCAAAATTTAGCAATTTTGATTGCTCCAATTATGCCTCATTTAGCCGAAGAATTGTGGTGTGAGTTGGGTAATAATTCGTTAATATGCAATGCTAAATTTCCGGATTTTGAACGCGATTTGTTGATTGATGACAGTATTTCTGTAGCCGTTCAGGTGTCGGGAAAGCTTCGGGCTGTTATAGATATGCCTAAGGGTATCAATAAAGATTTTATGCAAGATCAAGCAATTAATCATGAAAACGTTAAAAAATTTATCGATGGTAAGGAGATTAAAAAAATCGTTGTAGTACCAGATAAGCTGGTAAATATTGTGATCTAGTTTTTACATTGATAAAAACTTGATGCATTGATATCAAAACCTTAAATCAAATTTAGATATTCTTAAAAATTGCCTCGCGAGCAAGATTATCAGCAATTTCATTATATTTATTACCCGAGTGACCCTTTATCCAGCGCCATTCAATGCTGTGTTTATTGACCTCGATATCAAGTTGTCGCCATAATTCACAATTCTTAACAGGCTTTTTGTCGGCAGTTTTCCAGCCGTTGATTTTCCATCCATTAATCCACTTTGTAATACCATCCATTACGTATTTGCTATCGGTATAAATAATAATTTCGGAGGATTTTTTAATAACTTTTAATGATTCAATAACGGCTTTAATTTCCATTTGGTTGTTGGTGGTATCTTTTTGAGAGCCAGAAATTTGTTTTTGATGCTCTTTAAACATTAATATCGCTCCCCATCCGCCATCACCGGGATTACCAGAGCAAGCTCCATCGGTGTATATTATGATTTTTTGTGAGTCTGTTTGCGGTGAATTTGTGGTCATAATTTCTCGAGGCGTTGAGATTTTTTAATGCCACTTTCGAGGGCTTTAGAAAAGACATTTTGTAACTTATTATTTTTAATCAAAGATTTCAATGAAGCCTCAGTTACACCTTTCTTGCTGGTTACATCGGCTCTTAAATCTTTAAAGTTTTTTGATGATTTTTGACTTAGAACTGCTGAACCTAAAAATAAATTTGTGGTTAATTCACGAATAATTTCATGAGGAATTAAATATTTTTTAGCTAAATTTTCAAAAATCTCTTGGAGAAGAAAAATATAAGCGGGGCCACATCCATATAAAGCTGTAAGGGCATGAAACAGATTTTCATCTTTTATTTCAAAGTATAAGCCACAATTCTTAAAAAAATTATTAACCAAAGTTTTATTATTTTCGTTAACGCCGTCAAAAAAGATTGGAATAATTCCGTGATCAACTTCAAGGGTTGTGTTGGGCATGCATCGAGCTATTTGAGAATTTTGTCCAAAAATATTTTTAAAAAAAAATGTGCTTTTGCCAGCTAAAATTGAGATAATTACAGTATTTTGTTTAAATATTTTAGATTGAGCGAGTTCTTGCAAAATTTTAGAGGCATTTTGGGGCTTTATACATATAAAAATTACATCGGCTTGATAGTTTTTCGGAATATCATCTAAATTAGAGATATGATTTATATCGTTGATTTTATTGTTTTGAGTGGGTTTTAAAATTAAAAAATCTTGTTTGTTGAATAGATTGTTTTTTATCAAATTATTGAGAATTTTTGTACCCATTTTTCCGCATCCTAGGAAGAAGATATTTTTGCTCATAATCAATTGATAAGTTTTGGTTTTAGATTGCAAAAGGCTTGTTTTAAGTGTTTTTCAAAAATCGAATAAATATTAAATAATTCGATTAATGGCGAATTAAGCTTTTCTATCGGCGATGGCCTGCTTAATTTTACCAATTGCCTTTGCAGGATTTAAGCCTTTAGGACATGTTTGCGTGCAATTCATGATGGTGTGGCAACGATAGAGTTTGAATGGATCTTCAAGAGCGTCAAGTCTCTCGGCGGTTGCCTCATCTCGAGAATCAGCTATCCAGCGTTGAGCTTGAAGAAGTATAGCGGGTCCAAGATATTTTTCACTATTCCACCAGTAACTAGGGCAGGATGTTGAACAGCATGCGCAAAGAATACACTCATATAAGCCATCAAGTTTTTCTCTTTCTTCGGGAGATTGTTGTCTTTCCTTTTGAGGGTTATTCGGTTCCGAAGCCTGAAGCCATGGTTTGATGGATTTATATTGTTCATAAAAGTGGGTTAAATCAGGAACTAAGTCTTTGACCACTGGCATGTGAGGAAGTGGATAAATTTTAATGGTGTTTGACTTGCAGTCCGATATAGATTTTGTGCATGCAAGAGTGTTAGAGCCGTCAATATTCATAGCGCATGAGCCACAAATTCCTTCACGACAAGAGCGACGGAATGTAAGGCTTGAGTCTTGTTCGGATTTCATTTTTATGAGAGCATCGAGAACCATTGGTCCGCAATTATCCAGATCAATTTCAAAACGATCGATGTGGGGATTTTTTTGCTCAGAATCTTCGGGGTCATATCTATAAACCTCAAAAACTTTAACGTTTTTAGAATTTCCGTCAGCTTTGAAGGTTTTACAATTCTTGTTATCGATTTTTGAATTTTTTGGTAAAGTGAATTCTGCCATAATTTAAAATTTTAATAATTAATAAACTCGCTTTTTGGGGGGAAAGGCCTGAACTTCGTTACTTAAGGGTTTTAAAACCACTTCGCGATAGTCAATTTTGGTTTGTCCGTTGTTATCGCACCACATAATTGTATGTTTTAGCCAATTATCATCATCTCGGTCTTTAAAGTCATCACGAGCATGAGCCCCACGGCTTTCTTTGCGATTTAAAGCGCTAGCAATTGTAACGAGGGCTTGAGAGCGAAGATTATCAAGCTCAAGTGCTTCGATTAAATCGCTATTCCAAATTAGTCCTCGATCAGAAATTTTAATATCATCAAAATTATTGAAGATTTTTTTCATTTTATTGGCGCCATCTTGAAGTGTTTTTTCGGTTCTAAACACCGCGGCATGAGTTTGCATGCAATCCTGCATTTCGCCTCGAATTTTTGAGGTTGAAAGTGAGCCTTTGGCATTGCGGATTTTATTGAGTCTATCAATTGCTTGTTCTCCAGTGTTTGCTTGGAAATCATTGTGTTTAGAATTTGGTTTAACAATTTCTGAAGCTCTGATTGCTGAAGCTCTTCCAAAAACAACGAGATCAAGAAGCGAATTGGATCCAAGGCGGTTGGCTCCGTGAACCGAAACGCATCCTGCTTCACCTATCGCCATTAAACCTGCGACAATTTCGGTTTTATGGTTCTTAATATTTAAAACTTCACCTTTGTAATTTGTCGGGATGCCACCCATATTGTAGTGAACCGTAGGAAGAACTGGAATTGGTTGTTTAGTAACATCAACACCTGCGAAGATTTTAGCTGTTTCAGAAATTCCGGGTAATCTTTCGTGAAGAACTTTTGGGTCGAGATGATTAAGGTGAAGATAGATGTGATCTTTGTTGGGTCCAACTCCACGTCCAGCCATGATTTCCATGGTCATTGCACGCGAAACCACGTCGCGACTTGCTAAATCTTTGGCGCTTGGGGCATAGCGTTCCATAAATCTTTCGCCCTCAGAATTTACTAAATACCCTCCTTCACCTCTTGCGCCTTCGGTAATAAGGCACCCGGAGCCATATACTCCAGTCGGGTGAAATTGAACAAATTCCATATCTTGCAGTGGAAGTCCAGCTCGCAAAACCATTCCTCCTCCATCACCGGTGCATGTATGAGCTGAGGTAGCTGAAAAATAGGCGCGACCATATCCACCAGTTGCCA
Organism: Pseudomonadota bacterium; assembly: GCA_009925685.1. Classification (GTDB taxonomy): domain Bacteria; phylum Pseudomonadota; class Alphaproteobacteria; order Rickettsiales; family UBA1997; genus CAILUF01. The sequence goes on along the minus strand of RFYG01000001.1, from coordinate 32,844 downwards.
AAACAACTAAATGAGCTTTGAAACGGTGGATTGTACCATCAAGCATCGATAATGCTATAACTCCGCGACACACACCATTTTCCATAATTAAGTCGAGAGCAAAATATTCGATAAAAAATTGTGCGTTATGTTTTAAGGATTGTTGATAAAGGGTATGAAGAATTGCATGGCCAGTTCTATCTGCTGCCGCACAAGTTCGTTGCGCGGGACCGCCTTCGCCGTATTTTTTGGTCATGCCACCAAATGGTCGTTGATAAATTTTACCATTTTTTGTGCGTGAGAACGGGACTCCATAGTGCTCAAGTTCAATTATTGCATCGGGAGCTTCTTTGCACATATATTCAATTGCGTCTTGATCTCCAAGCCAATCAGATCCCTTGATGGTATCGAACATGTGCCAACGCCAATCATCTTCACCCATATTACCAAGAGCAGCGGATATTCCACCTTGAGCAGCTACAGTATGAGAGCGGGTTGGAAAAACTTTACTTATACAAGCGGTTGATAAACCCTTTTGTGCCATGCCGAAGGTAGAGCGAAGACCGGCTCCGCCAGCTCCAACAACTACTACATCAAATTCATGGTCGATAATTGAATAATTTGCTATTTTGGTTTCAGACATTTTGTAGGGATAATTTATAATTTAATTAATCAAGTGAAGTTTAAGAATTGCCAATACTACGGCAGTAACGGTAGTGATTGAGAAAAAGTTTACTAACATAATGTAAAAATGAACTTTAGCCTTATTATTGACATAATCTTCGATGATAACTCTCATGCCAAGCGAGCCATGATAAAGTGATGTACTAAAAAATAAAATTGCCATGAAAGCGTTAAATGGATATGCAAAAAAAACTGGAAGGTAACCTTCGGGATCGAGAGCAATTTCAATAAGAGATAACACTAACCAAATAATTAGCGGTATTAAGGCTACAGCAGAAACCCTTTGAGATAGCCAGTGATGGAAACCAGTTTTTGTAGATGGAGCAATTTCAATTTTTTTCATAATTAAAATAATTTTAGATAAATTGTTATGGCGATAGTGATTATAGTTAAAATCAAGGATGTTAATAAAACCAAATAGCCCGAAAGGCGCGCCCTCTTGAGGTCAAAACCTTTTCCGATATCCCAAAATAGGTGACGTACACCGTTGCAAAAGTGGTAATAAAGCGAAAATGTAACAAAAATTATAGCCCCAAAAAATAAAGCTTTAAGAATTGAAATTGTAATGCATTCACAACTTTCTTGTTCAGAAATTGAGCCAAAACTATAGGTATAAAAAACAATACACCATGCGATAATTAAAATTGAAAAATATAATCCAACTCCAGTTAGGCGGTGCATAATGGAAGTAATAGATGATATATTCCAACGATAAATTTGTAAGTGCGGAGAAGTTGGTTTTGGACGATCTTTAGGGTTAACCAATTGATTTTTAGACATTTTTTAATTGAATTTAGTGATTATAAATGGTGATAGTAAATGGCGATAATTCTGTTCTTTAATTTACAATCGTAATTGATTCTTACAACAAAAAAATAAATAATTTAAAAAAAAATTCAAACACATCAATGAGCAATAAAAACAAGCTTTCACAAGTAAAAATTATCTTCGGAATTGGATCAAATCTTGGTGATCGAGAAAAAAATCTTAAAATTGCACTAGAAAAATTAGCTAATTATCTATCACTTAGAAAAATTATAACTTCTAAAATTCTAAAAAATCCCGCATTGCTTCCACCAAACGCTCCAAAAGATTGGGATATTGAGTTTTACAATATAGCGGTTTCAGCTATTATTGATATTGAAAAATTTGCTCCCAAAAAAATTCTTGAGGTTATTAAAAAAATCGAAATAGAAATTGGTCGGAATTCAACTCATAAATGGTCGCCACGAGAAATTGACATAGATATTTTAGCAATTGATGAAATTTTTATTGAAGATGGAAATATTTTGAAAATTCCACATTACGGGCTATTTGAAAGGGAATTTTTTTACAAAACAATGCAAGAAATTGAACCGAAGTTGTTAGAAAAATTGATAAAAAAGAAAAATACTTTGAAAAAAAACACTTTGTAAAAGCCGATTTTTACGAATTTATAAGTTAGATGCCGACTTCAAACATCATTTTATAAAAATCTTTAAAATTTTTCTTATCTAAGTATCGGACTTGAGTAATTGGGTTCTAGTACTAAGAAATTAAATTCAACGGTCTAAAATTATTTTATCAATTTTGATTTTAAAATTAATTGAGAGTTACCAAAAAATTTACCGATCGAAGATTGATAAATCTTGGTATCTATTAAAAAAATCGCGAATCGCACTAGTAATTCTCTATTCGCTCATAATTTAATAATTAATTCTGTTGGATTGAAATCGATTTATAATCCAAGTAAATAACGTGAGATTTTTTGATGAAATTGATTTTAAGAGATTTGGATGGCTAAGTGGTCGGGGCGGAGAGATTTGAACTCCCGACCCTCTGGTCCCAAACCAGATAAAGGCCAATTTTGTTTAATATAATATTTTAGACAGTTTATCGCCATCAGGCCTAGAAAATGGCTGGCATAGCCAATTACTTTGGATTACTTTTTATTAGTCTTACTTGCTAAAAAATAGCGTTTATTTACATTCTTTTTGTGACACAAATGTGACACAAAAAAATAAAAAAACTGCCAAATGCCCTCTTTAAACGATAAGTTCATTAGATCATTACCAACCCCAAAAACAAGGCAAAAAATTTATTGGGACGATAAATTAAAGGGTTTGGGACTTAGAATTACAGATAGAAATGTTATCACCTTTATTTTGGATTATGTTGTTGATGGCGAGAGAAAAAGATGTTCAATCGGCAGATATCCAGAATTAACTGCCACTGCAGCAAGAGATTTAGCAACGCAAATTAAGGGCGAAGCATATCAAGGAGTTGATACGTTATATCAACGCAAAGCATCATCAAACTTACCTCAACTCAAGGAAATCTCGCAAGATTATTTAAAAAGCTGCGAAGGAGTTAAAAGAGACAAAACTCTGGTTGAATATCGATTGATGCTGGAAAAGCACATTCTGCCAAAACTTGGAAAATACCGAATTGACCAAATTGGTAAAAAAGAAATTTCAAATCTTCACCTCTCTTTGAAAGAAATTCCATACCGAGCTAACAGAATTTTAGAACTGCTCTCGCCTATTTTTAACATGGCGATTTCTTGGGATTTAATCGCCAAAAATCCGGTTAAAGGCATTAAGAAATTTGATGAGCAAAAAAGGGAAAGATATTTGTCCGACAGCGAAATAAAGAAATTAATTGAAGTTTTAGACGCCGAAGAAAACCAACTAAACACTTACGCGATCAAATTGATTCTTCTCACTGGCTCAAGAAAAACCGAAGTTTTATCGGCAAGATGGCAGGATTTTAATTTAAAAAATAACACTTGGACCAAGCCAGCTTCAATGACAAAGCAGAAGAAAATTTCCCACATTCCTTTAAATGGCGAGGCTTTGGAAATTATCAAAAAGATGAAGAGCAAAATAGTTTCAAACTCAAAAATTGATGATGTTGAAGAATGGCGCATTGTCAGCTCAGAAACTTATCTTTTTTACAATCCAAAAACCAAAACTCATCTTCAAGATATCAAAAAATTCTGGGGAAAAGTTTGCGAAAAAGCCAAAATCAAAAATGCGAGAATTCATGATTTACGCCATACTTTCGCGTCAATTCTAGTCAGCAATGGCGTTAGTTTGGAAGTAATTGGAAAATTGATTGGTCATTCAAATATCACAACAACGCAGCGATATTCTCATTTGGCAAATACAGCCTTGAAGGAAGCTACTAATGTGATGGGAAATAAAATTAAGAACGCTGAGTAGATTTTTTGTAACTTGGTGATGAATTTTTACTGAAAAATTTGGGAGAAAAAACTCGGAATTAGCATCCCATTTTTTTAATTATGCCTGGCTTCAGATGAGAGATCTATTCTGTTGTGATGATGGAGGTTTTTAAAATTCGTAAAATTGAGTTATTTATTTAAGCGTTTTTCCAATTCCTTTTTCACACTCAACATGTTGTCGCGAATGTGATCAAACTGCGAAACAATCGCATAAAGCTGCTCATCAGAAAACCGAAAAATCTCCTTCTCAAAATGCCTCAAGTCCGAAGCCAATCTTTCGGCCGAAATCCGTAAAAAATAAAACTCAATTTTGCTTTCATCTGGCATAAAATTCCAAAAAGAAAAGTTAATAACAAAACTATCATAAAACCAATAATAACAAGGCTTTATGAGTTATTAACTTTACCTTTAAAGAAGTGTTCTATCAAGTTGAAAGAAGAGGATTTTTTGGGAATAAACTCCGTAACCGAAACACCATTCACAACTTCTGGTAAATTGTTAAGATTTAGGAAGAATTTGGCGATAACTGTTCTATGATTTCCATCTTCAATGTAGAATTTTTTACCGAATTTGTAAAAACCCCAATTTTCCTTCTTTTCATCAGAAAAATAATATTTTGGATTTTTACAAAATTCATATGCGTTTGCCTCTCCATTTTTCATCCGTTCAAAATTATTTTTCTCGGAAAAATCAGGAATATTTTTTTCACTTTTAAATCTAGCTGGAAGCAGATCAATCCATGTCTGATTCGCATAATTTGGATGATAAGTTCCAACGACCTGATTCAATGGAACAGAAGCATTATAATAATGTTGCTCCTCACAAACCTCTTTGTATTTCCACTCCTCAAAAAGCTCTAATTTTTGATGGCAAAAACTTGGTTTTTTGGTTATTAGCAAATCATGAATATTAGTCGTGAAGCCGTATTGATTACTCATTCAAACCTCAATTTCTAAACCATTTTCATCAAACTCATTACACTCAAAACTACCGTAATTACTTGGATAACCCATTTGATTAGAAATGATTCTGGTCTTGCCAATTCTTTGATCATCGCATTCATGAGTATGTCCATAAATCCACAAATCAGGCTGATATTTTTCAATGATTTCAACCATATCTAGTGAGTTGAAAGCAGCTTGAAGATTGCTGTTACCATATTTCGTATTTGGATTTTTGACTGGTGCGTGATGGGAAATCACAACTCTTTTTTTGTCGTGATTTTTTTCTAACCACGCAATCAATTTTTCTTTAAAAATATCGTGCATTTTTATTGTGTCGTTCGGCAGTAAAAAATGTCCGCTTGCGCTTAAAATCTGCCTAAAATCGTTCATTGTACCCCAAGCATTTCTCATCTCATCCTGATTCGCGTCATTAAAATCCGTCCACATTGTGCCACCAAAAAAATGCACATCGTTTAGTACAATCTCAGAATTTGTGAGCCAAGTTAGGTTTGGATGATGTGCTGCAATATATTCTTTGAAGGCAAGCTCACAATCGTCAATTAGCTGTCTTGTGTAATATTCATGATTGCCAGCAACAAACAAAGCTGGCTTGTTCCAACCAGACAAAAAATTGGTCAACGGCTTGAAGTTTTTGAAGGTGATTATGTCACCCGCAAGAATCATCAAATCCGCATCGGCATTTTGCGGTGGTTTGAAGTTAGTGCCAAACTCTAAATGTAGATCGCTGTAGGTTATAATTTTCATGATGTGTTTATAGCACTAATTTTACTAACTTTTTATATGTACCGAGAAGTAAAAGGGTTATTTATTTACTACCAATTTTGTGTTAGATAGCACTAGGCGAGTTTGATCAATATCATAATATCTTTCTTTCAAGAGAGCTGCTTGATACTTTTTTGGTAAGAACATTCCCCATTTAGAAAAACCTATTAATGCTGGTTTATCCTGTAAAAGATTAATTATATGGGCATCAATATTTGTCAGCTGAGTTGATAAATCTTTCCACTTTTCCGTTAAATCTTTTTGTGAAGATTCAATAATAAGCTCCATGTCGTAAGCTGAATTTTTGATTCCAACGATATCAAGAAGGAGCTTTATTGTTCTGTTGGTTTTTGTACCAAAAAATGTGTAAAGCTCTAGATGCTTTTCTTTTATCAATAGAGGGCGTTCTGTTTGAAAATTTTGAATATCAAAAACAGAGAATTCTCTTCGTAAGATATCTATTTCTTCACGGCCTAATGGATCAAGAAATTCATAAATATCCTGAGAACAAAGAATTTGAAGCATCTTCTCTCTTATTTTATGATCTATCGTGCCACCTTCGCCAGAAAACTTTGGCGGCTTTCCATCTTTTGCAGGAGTTACTTCTATTTTTTTAGCTTTTTGATCTACGAATTTTATTTTCCAGATCCTTGCAGAGAGTAGTATATTTTCGTTTTCCTCAATTTGTGGTGAAAATGGAATGTCGCCAATTGTGTTGCCTGCATTAACTACTTTGAAATTCTCCTCTGTCTTAAATACGCTATAAAAGTCTCTACTGTTGACGACTTTTTCTCCTTCGATGCCAATAATAACTTCCCGTTGTAACTTTTCCAAAAAGTCAGTTTCAATCAGATGGTTTAAAATTTCTTCGATTTCAAATTTTTCAATTTGCTCAAATGCTGCGTTTGCTTGTAGCTGATCAATCAGATCAGTTAATTTAATACCAGAATGACCTTTTACTATCGATAATGCCTGATGAAGTAAAATATCATAAGGTCTGTCATTTCTTTGAGGAGGTTCAATAAACCCTTCTTTATATAACAACCAACATGCAATTGATTGAAGTAAGCTCCATTTGTTTGTGGCATATAGTTGTAAATTACTACTTGCTCCTTCTTTTCTGCCACTTCTACCAATTCTTTGAATTAAAGATGCAATGCTGTGAGTAGCATCAATTTGCACAATTTTATCAACCGTTCCTATATCTATACCGAGTTCCAGTGTAGATGTGCAGCATATGCAAAAGCTGCGTCTTTTATTATTCTTAGCAAAAAATTCGACATACTCCCTTACTTCTCTATCAACTGAAGAATGATGTGAAAAATAATTATCATGACCTTTCAATCTCCGTGATATTTTTTTCAACTTAACAGCAATCTCTTCAACTCTAGCTCTGCTATTAGGAAAAATTAAAGTTTTACTATCTGCAGTTTCACTATATAAATTTTTTAGAAGATCTTGGGATAGTTCCTCAGCATCACTTTTAAAATAGCCAAACGAAGCATTAATATCTTTTGCAGTTTTATCTAACAGCACCTTTGTTTTTGCTGCATTTCCAGTAAATTTTTTTGCTTGGTCGTAATCTCCGATTGTTGCTGATAAACCAATTACGCTAAATGACTCTGAATTAACAGTCCGCAATCTTGCCAAGAGTGATTTTAACTGAGTTCCTCTATCTGTCCCAATAAAAGAGTGAATCTCATCAATGACTACATATTTAAGATTGGAGAAAAGCTGTTTTACGTTAAAAGGCTTATTTACAAACATTGCCTCCAAAGATTCCGGTGTAATTAGAACAATCCCGCTTGGATGTTTTAACAGTTTTTCTTTTAAAGTTTTATTTGATTCTCCATGCCACTTTGTAACAGCAATATCAAGATTCTTACATAGCTCTTCAACACGATAAAATTGGTCATTGATTAGTGCTATTAGCGGTGAGATGTACAAAACTTGAACTCCAGGCTTTGTAAAATCTAATTTTGAGAGAATAGGTAAAAATGCTGCCTCTGTCTTTCCTGAAGCAGTTCTTGATGCTAAAATAAAATTTTCATCGGATGTTAAGATTTTTGAAATAGCAGCAGCTTGAATTGGTCGTAGGCTCTCCCAGCCTTTTTCGTAGATGAACTTTTTTATAGGTTTTGAGAGCAATTCAAATGACATCAAAATTCCTCAACATTTTCCATCGCTGAATCATCGGGTCTTTCATCTTTTATTTGGATTTCGCCAAATATTTTTTTCTTATCAACTGAAGGATTTTGACGAATCAAGTTTAAGACATTTAAATAATCTCTTATTACTTCTCTTGGGGTTAAAAAATCTGAAGCACCAGGCTTGTTAAAAATTTCTTCCATGAATTGGTGAATTTCTTCATCACTGATCGCAATTTCAGTTTTGTAATTAAATTCAAATATTGCCTTCAACTTTTGTAGCAAAACAAAGATCTCATCGTGGCTTATTGGCAGAAGTTTTATGACTGGTTGTGCAAAATCTCTAATTTCAGATGTCTCAAACTTGTTTGTCACAAGCCTTGATTTTAGAGCGTTATAACTAAAAAGACCTCTGCGCTCATTTTCCAACACTTCATTAGTGCCAGCAAAGTTGAAAAATAGATTAGATACTTTGCCCTGAAAGCAGTCGTTGTAGATGGTAAGAATTTTTTCATAATTCTTTTCTCTCACTGCGGAATTGGAAATTTTGTAAAGATTAATAGCCTCGTCAAGATTTATCATAAATCCGCTATAACCAATGCTGACAAAAAGTTTACAGAAATTCTTCAGCATGTCATAGTAGTTCAAATCATTTACTATCTCTCTTACTCCTAGATCTTGTCTTGCTTCAGTTTTGGTTTTGTATTCACCCTTAAGCCATTTCAAGGCGCTCCGCCTTAGATTATCATCGTTTTTGATGAATCCCTCGTAATATTTAACAACTACAGTTCCAAAATCAAAACCTCCCACTTCAGTAATTTCATTAACTGTTTTCAGGATGTTATTTTGAATTAGAGGCAAATATTTTTCATCGCGAATATCTGTGAGTGAAACCTTATTTTCCTCAGCGGTTTTAGTAATAATTTGATCGATCCATTTCTCTAGTAAGGTTGGTAACGCTCCACCATCTGGCTTTGTTTGAATTGAAATATTATCAATGATAGCGGAGTACAAAGCTAAGCCTTTGCCATCATTTGCATACAAACGATTATCAGGAGTAAAATCCGCACTAGTAACAACAAACTTTTGCTTGAGAGCGACTGTGTTTAACAAGTGAAGCATAAATGATTTTCCGGAACCAAAATCGCCAATCCAGAATTTTACCATGCTGTGACCATTCTTCACATCATTAAGTGCAGAAACTACAGCATTAACTTCGTCTGTACGTCCAACAGCAATATGCTGAACTCCTATTCTTGGCACTACGCCACTGATTAAAGAGTTAATAATTGATGTAGCCTCTTTGGGTTTGATGTTATCTATCATTTCTGCAAAATTTTATTAAAATTACTTTCACTTATTGTATAAAAATCTCCTTCTTCCTCTATCAGAACATCGTCTAATAGATCGTAACAGACTTCGTTTATGCTATCTATAATTCTGCTCTCAAAAACATTATTTGATCTAGCAAATATCTCCAAATCGCTTCTTGAAACAGAAAAATTATTTTGCTCAAACAAGTTGGCCAATGCGATCTGGGTTGAGTTAAATGGTATACTGAATATTGAAGTACTATCTTGTGCGACGGCTTCCTCTTTCAAAGATTCTTTTTGTACTTCTTGAGCAGCGACATCTCCTGAATCATCATCTTTCAAATATTCACTCAATAAGTTCACTGTCTCTGAGTGTTGTTGTTTTGCCTCTTGGATAGAAGATTTGTTAAGTTTTATTTTTCTGCGTTTGATTTCATAAACTCTTGAAGCGGCATTTAAAGCTTTATCTAGATCTCGATCCTTGATCAAATCATTAATGATTTTTTGAAAATCAATAAATTGCTCGGTTGTTTTAAATAGTGATTTATGAAGACTTTGTACAAATTTCTTGTCATCAATACCTTTAGAATCAGCAGCATAGTATAAATATTTAGTATAATATGTGAGAGATAATTCTTTATTATGTTTTGATAAAAACTTCGAAATCTCCAAAAGCAGATTTTTAAGTGAAGGCGTTTTCTGATTTAATCTTTCAAGCACAGAAACTGATTCTATAAATTTTGGCAGATTGTTTCCGTAAGTTTCTTTGATGTGACTAAATTTATCCTTCCATCGATTCACACTCTGTAAATTTAGCGCAATCTCAGCATCATCATTCGGTTCAGAAATTTTTGAAGATAATGTACTCAGAATCTCTTTTACCTTAGAAGCTACTTTTAATTCATATTCTGTCTGAATTATTTCTTCTTTATAACTCAACCTAGGATCAACATTGCGATTATGCCCATAACATTGGCGCAAAGTACTTTCGCAATGTTTGAAGATGTTATTAAAAACAATATAATTAATGCTGTAATCCACAGCATGTTTATAGTTTTGACTGCCTTTTCTATATTTGTGGTGTTTTGTTGCGATTAAGTCTCCGATCTCCAAAAATTTTTCTTCGATTGTTTTTCCCTCTTTAGCGTACGCATTTTTTAATTCCGAAATAACAGCAATATAAAGCTTTGCGGCTTCTATCAAACAAAACTCAATATTTAAAAAGTTGTTATTGGTATTCCAAATCTTGTCTAAATAATCTACTTCAGCGGAACTTAAATTGAGCTGCTTTTTGTATCTAGCACCAAGCCTGTAATCCTGATATTCGTAGGCTGTATTTTGTATATCGAAATATGGATTGTTTACGCGATTTTGTCTTTGTAATAAGGATTTAGCATAAGGAGCCGTTTTAGGATAATTACGACCTAAATTAATGAACTGATTTTCCAACTTTATTAGATCTTTATGACTCTGATAATCATTGAATAAATCATATAACAGTACGAAGCAGTAGTTTGAATTTCCTTCAAGATCAATATATTCACCATTTAAGAATCTTCTCTTGAACTCTTTGTAAAACGCTTTTTGTTCATTCGAAGCGTCATGAATTTCTTCATGTGAATAGACATATTGATGGCCCCAGTGAGGTACTTTTATTTTACTTTGTTTAGAAAAGACCTCCTTTTTGATCTCATCAGAGCGTTGAATAATCTTTGAAAAAGATTTTAAACCATCTTCTCTATTGGGTTTTATTATTTTTTGACCTTGATCTGTTACATCAATAATTGACTCATCATCCACTAAATCATCTTTTTTTAATTTTTCTGAAGTCATATCATTTCTCTTTGTAGCAGCAATTGGTGTTTCATACACTTTAAAAAGATATTTTATGAATATACCTCCGACAACTATTTCTGTTAGTAATTGAGAGATATCCATATTTAGTTTATGTGAATTGATGTAATAATATTTCTCAGCTCATTGTGTTTCAGTTTTGTCATATGTCTTAGAGAATGTTTGATGCATCGTTTTACCAAAAAACTTGAGAAAAATTAGCAAAAACGATCGAAAAAAACAACTTTCTAGGCCAAAAAATAAACTCGGAGCAGTCTTGTTTAAAAAATGAATCAATCTGAATAAAAGAATTATGAGTCCAATTTCACATTCAGCAAATAAATCAAAAATTCCGAAAGCGTCAGAAATAATGGTTACGAATATAAGCCGATTCGCTAACCCCACCATGCAAAAGAAGGAATTGTCTTATAGCACTAGAATCACGATAACCGAAATGTTGCTACTATAATATGCATAAGGTTAGTCGTTCATTTTTTACTAACCGAATCAAAAACCAAAGAAAAACCCTCTCAAAGATTGTTTTTTAGCATTAATTCAGGTAATTTTTTTTGTAAAAGTTACGAATTAATTAAAACATGAATGAGAAAAACAATTGAGCATCTACCGAAACTAAAGCAGGACGAACTTGCAAAGATCATCGCAACTATTCGTCAAAACTGCACTGATGTTGAAAAAATCATCCTTTTCGGTTCTTACGCGCGCGGTGATTACAAAGAAAAGAAAGATTTAGCCGAAAACCGCAAATCTGGTCATGTTTCGGATTATGATATTTTGGTTATCACCAAAGATGCGCTAACTGCACTTGATACAAATCTCTGGCACGAAATCGGCGAAAAATGCCGTAATTTAAAACTCAGTGCTGATCCAAGAATTTTAACTCACGACATTGAAGAGCTAAATAATAAGCTTTCGGTTGGACAGTATTTCTATTCCGATATAAAAGAAGAAGGCATCGTGATTTTTGATGCTGGAAATTTTGATTTTGCCGACCGCAGAAATTTAAGTGATGAGGAGATTCAAAAATTCAGAACAGAATATTTTGAGCATTGGTTTAGAAGGGCAGAAATGTTCTTTGATGACTTTGGATCAGATTTTAAGAAATCAGAAAATGATTCATCCTATTTTGGTAAAGCTGCTTTTGACCTTCATCAATCTGCTGAACACGCCTACAAAACACTTCTTCTTGTTTTCACTCTTTACAATCCCAATGAGCATTTCTTGGCAATTTTAGGTGCAGAATGTGAGCAATATTTCCCTGAATTAAGAAACTTATTTCCAAGAAATACCGAAGAAGAAAAGGAACGCTTCAAGCTTCTAGAATACGCCTATATTGGCGGTAGATATGATCCAAAGTACAAAATATCAAAAGAAGATCTAGAGGCGTTAGCAAAGGATGTAAAAGATCTTCTTAAACTGACCAATAACATATGTAGAAGGAAGATTTCTGAATTATGATTGAGTCCATAACCATCACAGGAGTTGCCACGTATGACAAAACTACTCCAGAATCATTAAAAGATTTATCAAAAATCAATTTTTTATATGGATCAAACGGAACTGGCAAAACCACTATAAGCAGAATAGTTGCAGATGAGACTGGTTTTCCTACTTGCAAAGTGGATTGGGTAAATGGAGTAAAAATTAAAACCCTAGTCTACAATAGGGACTTCGTAAGTAAGAATTTTGATCAATCTCCCGCATTGAAAGGGGTTTTTACTTTGGGAGAAGGCAATATTGATGCCATTAATAAGATTAATTCAGCAAAGCAGAAATTAGAAGAAGTTGAGAACGATATTGCCTCTAGAACCAAAACCTTGCAAGGAGATGATGGGAATGGAGGAAAAAAAGGTGAGCTAAATTTACTAGAAGAGAAATTTAAGGAAAGCTGTTGGACCGCCTACACAAAGCATAAAGCGAGTAAAATATCTGAAGCTTTTGAAGGTTTTAGAGACAAAAAAGAAAAATTTAAGAACAAAATTCTAACAGAAAATACTTCCAACTCTGCAGTATTAAAAAATTTATCCGATCTTGAAAAAACGGCAGAATCAATATTTGGCACTAATCCTGTCATCGAAAATCTGTTACCAATCATAGAAGAAGAAATTACCAAGCACGAATCTAATCCAATTCTTAAAAAGAAAGTTATCGGCAAAGATGATGTTGATATTGCAGCAATGATAAAAAAGTTGGGAAGCAGTGATTGGGTTAGAGAAGGAAAATCTTTTTATGAGAATAGCGAAGGTAAATGTCCTTTTTGCCAGCAAAGTGTTAATGAATCTTTCTCAAAAAGTTTAAATGAATATTTCGATGAAGCTTTTGAAGTGGATAACAAAGCAATTGATGATCTTAACACCAACTACAAAACTGATTCTGCTCGTTTCCAGCAAACACTCGCCTCTCTTCTTGCCTCTCCATCTAAGTTTCTTAATGCAGAAAAATTAAAAACTGAAAAAGAGCTACTTGACCTAATAATATCAAACAACACTCAAAAACTAATTTTAAAAAAGAAGGAGCCTAGCCAATCGCTAGAGTTAGAATCTGCGAGCAATGTATTAAAAGAGATAGAAAAACTTATCTCAGAAACAAATGCTGCAATTTCAAAACATAATGAAACAGTTAATAATCTCGCCAATGAAAGAACTGCTCTAAAATCACAAATATGGAAATATCTTATTGAGCAATGGCTGAGATCTGAATTGGATTCTTATATTAAAGAAAAAACAGATTTGGATAAAGCCGTCAGTTCAATTGAAGAGCAAATCAAAAATAAAAAGAAAGAAGCAGCTGAAAAAAGCGCAGAAATTCACAAACTAGAAAAGGATGTAACAAGCATTCAACCAACAATTGATGAGATTAACCGTTTATTAAAATCATTCGGTTTTCATAGTTTTGCACTCGGAAAAGCCGAAGATAACATCCATTACAAACTTATCCGACCTGATGGAATTGATGCAAAAGAAACACTTAGTGAAGGAGAAAAAACATTCGTCACTTTTTTATATTTTTACCATCTTCTACAAGGCAGTGAATCAAGTACTGGGATCTCAGAAAATAGAGTGGTTGTTTTTGATGACCCGGTGTCAAGCCTTGATAGTGATATATTGTTCGTAGTCAGTAATTTGATAAAAGAGATATTTACGAAGATTAAAAATAAGGAAGGTTACATCAAACAAGTCTTTGTAATGACACACAATGTTTACTTTCACAAAGAAGTTAGTTTTTGCCGCTATAATTACAAAAGTGATAAATCATCTCTAAAGGAAGCAACTTTTTGGATAGTGCGCAAGATGGATTCAATTTCAAAATTAGAGAAATACGATACCAACCCAATTAGCACTTCATATAATTTGCTCTGGGCAGAAGTTCGTAAAGTTCCAAAAGGCAGCCTAACAATTCAGAATACTCTACGCAGAATCTTAGAGAATTATTTTAAGATTCTGGGAGGGCATGATTTTGACGCTTTGTGTTCAAAATTTGAGGGTAACGATAAAGTTATATGCCAATCGCTTACTTCATGGGTACAAGATGGCTCTCACTACGCAAATGATGATCTATATATTTCGATCACTGATACAACGATAGAAGTCTATCTAAGAGTTTTTAAAGAAATTTTTGAAAAAACAGGTCACCTCAATCATTACAAGATGATGATGGGAAGTGATTATATCGAACATAGTAGTCTAACAAATTAACACATTCATGACCGATAAAGATTACTCCTTCCTAGATCAATGTCAGAAAAACTTAATAGATACCTCTGCAAGAAATAATCTTGTTAATTTTAGATTTTCAGCATCTACCTGCTTTGACATCGAGAAATTTTCACAGGTTAAAAAAGAGCGGAAAAATCAGGATCAATCTTTTGAGATTGAGAAAATAGGAGCTTACAACGATGAAGATGAGTTGAATGATAAAGAAAAGCTGCAACGTGAAGCCCATAAAACTCTAGGCAAAATTTATTTAAAGCAGCAAGAGATAAAAGATGAGAAAGGATTTAATCCAACCAGTTGGGCTTATTGCTTTTTCAAATATAAAGATGGTGACAAAGAAAGGTATGCTCCAATTTATTTGATCTCTACTGAGGTTGTCAAAAATGGTAAAGGTGGTTATTGCGTAGATCATTTTTCTAGCGGATTTCTAGAGGCTAGTTTTAATCATGCGATATACGAAAAATTTAAAAACGATTTTAAAGTTAATCTAAATAAAGGTCTTACGGATTTTGAAGATTCAGCCGATATTTTGCTTAGTGATATTGATCAGAAAATCTCTAAAATTGCAGATTTTTTAGTTGGCAATGTTCATGGTATTTCAGTAGAGAAAAAGGTAGTAATTGGGATATTCAATTCTGCAAAAGCCTCTTTATACAACGAACTTATTGAGCTAAAAGATGAATTCTTCAATCATGATTTAATTAAAATCTTTCTTTCAAAAGATGGTAACGAATTGAATCAAGGTGAACTTTCTGAAGATGCTCGCGAAATTGATAAAATATTATCAGATAAGTTTTTTAGCCCATTTGATTTTGATTCTTCACAACTTCAGGCAATTAAGGCAGCAAAGGATGGCAAAAATTTTGTAATACAAGGTCCTCCTGGAACTGGTAAGACTCAAACAATCTCTAACATAATTGCAGAATTGGTTGCTCAAGGAAAGAAGGTTCTCTTTGTGGCTGAAAAGAAGGCTGCAATAAATGCCGTTCTTAAAAACTTTTCTAAAATCGGCCTTGAGAGAATATTTCTCGATCTGCATGACAAAAAATCAAAATCTAAAGATATTGTTGCTCAAGTAATTGACTCAATCGACTTTTTCCAAAATGAATATTCTGCAAATCGTTCTGCTGATAATATATTGCTAAAACTGGATCAGGCAAAAAAAGAGTTAAGCAAAAGAAGCGAATTACTTCACCGCAAATTAAGCTTTGGCAAAAAGCCCTTCGATTTGATTTTTGAATTAGGTGAAATGGAGGATGTCCCAAAAGTAGAGGGTAATTTTTTCACTCAATTACCAGAAGAAGGTTTTGACGCATGCTTACAGGCTTTAGAAGAAATAAAGGAATTATCGGATATTTACTTGGATGCAGAAAATCCTTTTCTAAATAAAGATTTAAGAGGGTTAAAAACTTTTCTTGAAAATGACAAAGAGCAAAAATCTTTGCCTAGGTTAAAAAGTTTGATCATTGATACAAAATCCAAGAACTCGAAATTACGAGATACTGAAAATAAAGCTGCGGAGTTGATTGATGTAGCGGGGAAATTTGGTCTTAATATTCAAAAATTTGAAAGAGATGACGAGTTAAAATTTGTTCTCGATCTATTCCAGGAAGTTTTGCCATATAAGGATTTACTAGATAATGAAGTGAATCCATGGCTCAAGATGCCAATCAAAAATCCAGATTTGTTTGATGTTAAAGAAGCGAGAGAGGTTCTGGAAAGATTGCAAAAATTGCTAGATGTCAAGATTGTCAAAGAGGAAGAGTTAAAATTATTGAAATCGAGTATTAGTGAGGCAGAGGATGGTTTCAGAAATTTCAATTTCATTAAGGGCGGCAATTCATTACTAAAAAACTCGATTAATTTTTTTAATAAAGTCAAAGAACACCAAAATATAATTAGTCAGCGAGAACAAGAATGGTTTCACGCTAGGTTTAAAAATCAGTGTTTTGAGAATGATAAATTTTTAGAAGATCTTGCCTGTAAATTTGCCCTGTTAGCAGAAAATATTAATCTTTTATCCAAACTAGATTTAGAGCTAAAATGCTTAAATGAAAAAGGTTTTAGCTTGAACTTTTATCAGCTGTTAAAAAGGTTTGTTAGAAGAGGAAATCTTGTTGGTGAGATAGGTAAAACAAAATCCAACATATCATCTTTGAAGAATTGGATTACAAGTCATGTAGAGTTTAATGAAAAAAGTAAAATACTTGAGGATGTTGCCCTTATTGCTGCTGGAAGAGAGTTCATTATTCAAAATAACAATATTCTGATCTTTAAAGATCTGCAAAATAAGATATACGAAGCGGAGCTCAAAGATTTCTTTTTAGATACCATCGAAAAGGGATCTGATTTTGAATATGAAATTCGGGTTTTAGAAAGCCTGTATACAAAAAGATTGGCACTAGAAGATTTAGAAGCTGCTTTAAGAGCATTAATCAAAGAAGTCGGAACTCTAACAAGAAGAGTCAATGATAGTTTATTTGAAATTTCGTCTGAAGCACAAAGTTTAAGAGGTGAAGTAGAATCAAGATTAAAGTATGTTGAAACGGTTTCCTCAATAATATCTGCCAAACAGCTGATTGAAAAAATTACTCTAAAAATTCAATCACTGGAACTTACTGAACTTTGGCAAAATGTTTGGTTAATGAAGAGTGACTTAAGATTGATAAAATCAGCCACTAAGGACTACTTTGAGAATAAGTCGCTATCTGAGATCTTAAATGATGGGTTGCGCAGCAATAAGATTGAAATCAATTCTCTTTCTGACTTCATATTTAGCCGTCTCGATCCAAAAGGTGATACTGCAATTGAGCTGAATTCTTTAGAAGAAAAAGTGGTTTTCTACACAAGATATTTACCTATGTTACAAGATTCGGTTCGTTATTTAGAACTGAAAAATACCCTTGAAGAATTATCCGCAGAAGAATTTTGGAATAATGTTTTAGAAAGCAAAATTTCCCACAGAGAAATCTTAAAGGTATTTAAAAAGAGCTTTTACTCACAGGTTTTAGAAAATCTGATAGCTAAAAACGAATTGATTTCCAATACCAAACTTACTTCTGAAATCATAAACAATTTCAAGGTTTTGGACAAAAATTCTATCGAGATAAATAAAAGAAGAATTATTGAGAATATCAAAAAGCATAGCTCAAGAATTGTTAGAGATCATAACTTCCAGCAGTTAAAATATCGTCAAAGATTTTCCAAACCTCGTAAAGTTATTTCTCAATATCGCGATATTATTGTGAATGCAGTTGGTTGTGTAGTTTGTAGTCCATTGACAATCTGTCAGTATTTTGAGGTTGAGAAACATCATTCTAGCAGTCCTATATTCGATGCGGTGATTTTTGACGAAGCTTCACAAATTTTTACTTGGGATGCATTAAGTTCAATTTTTAGAGCAAAACAGATAATTATTGCTGGTGATACTGAACAAATGCCGCCAACGAACTTATTTGCAGCTAATGATACAGATGATGATTTTGAGGACGAACATGAAGAAAGAGAAAAAGTTGGTGATTACAAAGGTTTACTCTCATACGCAGCTGTAAGATTGAGAGAACTACAATTAACATGGCATTATCGTAGTAAGTTTGAACAGCTAATACATCCATCAAATCAATTTGTTTATAATGGACGTTTAATCAGTTTTCCGAACTCCAATAAGAATGAAAAGCCAATTGTTTTTCATCATTTACCAGAGGGAATTTGGGATGGCCAAACTAATGACTGCGAGGCGAAATATTTGGTAAAACTATTGAAGGAAATTTATCATACTGGAGCGAGGTCTGTTGGTGTTATATCAATCAATAAAAAACAACAAACATTAATCAGAGATCTTATCTATTGCGATGAACATCTTACTGCGTGGCTAGATAATGATGATGAAGATGGTCTTTTTGTTAAAAATCTTGAAAATTGCCAAGGTGATGAAAGGGATATAATTGTTGTCTGCAGTTCCTATGCAAAAAACAAAGATGGAAGGATTCTTGGCACGATGTTTAGTCAAATTAACAAAGAAGATTCTTACAAAAGACTGAATGTAATGTTCTCTAGAGCTAAGAAAAAGTTACATTTTTTAAGCTCTATAAAATGGCAAGATATTTCAGCTCAATATGAAGGAAGAAAAGGAATGGATTTTTTTAAGAGCTATTTGCGATTTGCTGAGACTAGTGACTTTGGGATAACTTCAAAGAACCATATAAAACAAGATAGCTTTGATAGTGGATTTGAAGAAAGTGTTTGTAAATCTTTGAGGTTGCTGGGTTATGAAGTTGATTCTCAAGTTGGTTGCTCTGGTTATAAAATAGATTTAGCTGTCGTGTGTCCAAATACAAAAAACTATATTTTAGGAATTGAGTGTGATGGTGAAATGTATCACTCAGGAAAAACAGCCAGAGAAAGAGATAGACTTCGTCAGGAAGTCTTAGAATCAAAAGGTTGGAAGATTCATAGAATTTGGTCTTATGATTGGATTCATTGCAAAAAAGATGAGTTGGAAAAGCTAAAAACCAAAATTAGCCAATATAACTAATGCCAAAAATTAACCTCAAGAAAGCCTCACAAATTGCGGCGGTATTAGCGGTTTCATCAACTGCGATTTATCAATATTCCAGAACTGATTACAAACATTGGATTGATGCTGACAAAGATTGCCAAAATACCAGACAAGAAGTTTTGATTGCTGAAAGTTTAGAGGAAGTGACGCTTGATAAAACAGGCTGCGAGGTGATTAAAGGAAAATGGTATGATCCTTATACTGACAAATATTTTACCAATCCAGGTGACCTTGATATTGATCACTTTGTCCCGCTTGGAGAAGTTGATAGAAGCGGTGGCCACGAATGGTCTAAAACTAAAAAGATGGAATATGCCAATGATTTGGATGATGTGGAAATTTTGATTGCTGTTGATAAAAGTGCTAATCGCTCGAAAGGTGATAAAGACCCTTCTGATTGGTTGCCACCTAACAAGAAATTTCAATGCGAATATATTAAGACTTGGCAGAAGGTTAAAAAGCAGTGGAAGCTAAGTATGGATTATAAAGAAAAAGCATTCATTGAAGCAAAAAGCAAAGAATGTGAGTTAAAGTAAGATTTCAAAGCCTATAGAACTGATTATCTTGCCTATTGACTGTCAGAAAAATATATGTTATTTTCTGACAACGTAATATCAAATATTGAGGTCTTTACCTTATGATTACTGATAAAATTTTAAGAAAAATAAAAGCGAAAAAAAGAGGCTGGGTTTTTTGTGCGAAGGATTTTCATGATCTTGGAACAAGGAATGCCATCGATAAAGCCTTGTCGAGAATGGCTGATGATAAAACAACTGATGACGGCAATAAAATTATCAGAGTTGTCAGAGGAATTTATTATTATCCCGTAATTCAAGATGGCATCGGCATTATTCCACCAAACTTAAATGATGTTGCAAATGCAATTGCTCGAAATGCTGGAATTGCAATTTATCCATCTGGAGCAATGTGTGCAAATATGCTTGGGCTTTCTAATCAAGTTCCTTCACAAAATATTTATTGGACGCATGGCAAATCCATGACCAAGCAAATCGGAAAAAATTTGATAATTTTTAAACATATTAGAACGAACCCTGCCCCCAATACTCCATCGGTTGTAATGGTTGTGTTAAATGCGTTGAACTATCTTGGGAAAAACAAAGTTGATGATGTGGCGGTCATTAGATGTTCTAAGGTTTTGAACGATTCAGACAAAAAATATTTACAGAAAATGTCGTCAAAAGTTTCTGGTTGGGTTGCCGATTTTATTCCGAAAATTATTGCCGCTTAAAAATGAAAAAATTCATCACGCTATCTAAAATTGAGAGAAAGAACCTAATTCAGAAAGCTGCTTTTGATTTGGGAATGAGGTTTGATGTCGTGGAAAAAGACATCTGGGTTTGCTATGTTTTGGGAAAATTATTTTCGTTAAAGGAACTAGAAGGAAAGCTTGTTTTTAAAGGTGGTACCTGTCTTTCAAAAGCCTATGGTTTGATTGAAAGATTTTCAGAAGATGTTGATTTAACGATTAGTAAATCCTGTTTGAATGCTGAAGGAGTTTCTAATAAACCAAGAAAAATTGAATCACGCATAAGGCATGCAGCGGAAGATTTTGTGAAAGATGAAATTTATGAGCTGCTTAGAAAAACTTTTGCTAAAGATCTAGAGAATGGAAGTTGGGAGTTGAGTTTTAGTGAAGAAGATAAGTCGACTCTGTTTTTCCATTTTCCCACTTCTGATCAAAATTTTTTACTTTTAGAAAACGAAGAATTTTTATCGTTGGAAAATGGTAAAAAATTGGCTTTAGAAAATGAGCATTACAATTACATCAAACCACGCATAAAACTAGAATTCGGCGCACTTGGCGAAGATTGGCCATCTGAAGAAAAGAAAGTCGAGCCATACGCCAAAAAAATTCTGACAGACTTTTTTGATGAATCGCAAGTTAAGGTTTTGGATGTTAAACGAAATTTTCTTGAGAAGTTGTTGATTTTGCACTCCATCTGCCTTCGTCCCATCGAAAAACCGCTAAAACATCATTATTCAAGGCATTATTATGATCTGTTTTGTCTGATAAAATCAGGTGTCGCCAAGGAAGCTTTAAAATTTCCAGAAATTTTGAAATCGGTCAAAGAAAACAAAATTACCTTTTGGAATGAAACCTGGGAGCCTTACAAAAATATCAATTCTTTCCATGATATTAAAGTAGTTCCAACTCAAGAATCACGCCTAAAAGAATTGGAATCTGATTACGACAGAATGAAAGAAATGTTTTTTGACAAACATCCAGATTTTTCAGATGTGATTGATAAATTAAGAAATTTTGAAAAGTCTCTAAAAATCTGATGTAATGCTGTTTATAATATCCATTATAAGCTTTAGCGTCTATTATAACATACATTAAGCGATCTATTGGTTGTTCAAATTTCTGAACTTTAAAAGTATATTTTTTAGTTTTTCCAAATCAGAAACTTTTATCGAGCTGCTGAAAAATGCAATTTGCAGCCAGTTTCTTTCCTTTAAATAGCTGTTTTGATAATGAACTAAAATTCCCTGTGATTCTAGAAATTGACCCAACTTTTCCGATTGTTGAGATTGATCAAATTCGATAGTTGTAATCGCGCATGATTTCACTTTTTCACTGGCTACAATCTTGATTTTTTGCTGCCCTAGAAACTTAACCAGATCATCATTTAGTTTTTGAATTTTTGGAGTTTTATCTTTTTGTAAAATCAATTCTAGTGAGGCATTCAAAGCCTTTAGCAAATTTGAAGAGAATGTAAAAGGGATATTATTTTTTGCCTGATAAAACCCAATATCAAGATACTGGGCAATAGAGTTTTGAGGTTCTGGTTGGTGATTATGTAAGACAATTGCTATGCCAGCAAATGATTCTAATCCTTTGTTGCTCGAAGCTGAGGCTAAATAAACTTTTGATAAATCAATTTGGTAAACACCAATTGAGCTAACGCAATCAACGCACACTTTAACATTTGTTTTTTCAGTGATTTCTAAAATTTGTTCTAAATCATTCATCATGCCAGTCGAGGTTTCGCAGTGAACGAACCAAATCCAATCAATTTTTTTCTTCAGCAAGATTTCTGCGATTTCGTGATAATCAAAAACTTCTCCCCAATTTTTCTTTAGACTATGAAAGTTTAAATTGTGGCGCGTTGCTTGATTTATCAGCCTTTCTCCAAATTCTCCGTTGGAAATGATCAAGCCTACTTCGTTTTTTAGTGTCGATAAATTTGCTGCAATCACTTCATTAGCAAGGCTTCCACTGCCCATCATTAAAGTAGAGTATTTTGCTTTAGTAAGAATTTTTAACTTACTTTGTACCTCGTCTACTAACTTAGAAAATTCCGAAGAACGATGTGAAATTGCATCTTGTGAAAAAGCTTTTGAAACTTTTGGTGAAATCATAACTGGACCAGAAAGAAAGCTGATTGGTTTTTTCATATCTTAAGTGCAATTGTTTCGTGAGTGATAAACATTGGTTGGAACTTAGCTTTTTCATCGCCAACCAAATGAGCAAAAGGAACAAAGCCAATGTGTTTATATAGTTTTTCTTGTTTTGTGGCCCCTGATATCAAGGCAATGTCGCAATCTTGATTCAAAACATATTGCATTAATTGCAGCGCAATTTGAAAAAATATTTTACCACCACGATATTCTTTTTTGACGCTCAGAAGTCTTAATTCACAAGGCTTGGTCTTACCATGTGGAAAATATGAATCGAGATTTGGCAACTTGTGATCAAGCGAGAATGGTCTTTGATTTCGGTAAGCAATCATCGCAATTAACTCATCATCTTTTTTGCAAATGAAGTAGGTGTTTTGGTGATGAAATTTATCTATAAGTTTACGTGATTCGCTTTGTTGATGCTGAGGAATTTCTTCAACGAATGTCTCATAATTTAAGATAAATATTTGCTCAAACTCTTCTTCTGTGCTGGCAATTTTAAAGGTTAACATGTGCTTTTTTTAGGTGAGAAATGATTAACAAAATGATCGCAATAAAAATTGTCAGAATTGTGATTGGATCAAGAAAGAGCGGATAATAGTTCATCAAGATTAAGCTACTTGGTATCGTGGTTAAGACGCTTGCAACAATACTAATTTTTTGGTTATGCGTGCTTAATAAAAGCAGAAAAAGAACACCCAAAGAAATCAGTAACACCCAGAAATTTATCACAAAAATTATCGCGGTAAAAACAACAACACCTTTGCCGCCTTTAAGTTTAAGTTGCGCAGGAAATAAGTGACCAAGCATCACAGCTATTGAGCTTACAAGGAATAGAATAGAAAAGTTTGCATCCGATCTAAAAAAATAAATCGTCACACCAAGAGGCAAACCCGTCTTTAAAAAATCACCCACGAAAGTTATAACGAAACCTTTCTTGCCAAGAATTCTTCCCGCGTTTCTTGCGCCAACAGTTCCGCTATTTAAAGTTCTGATATCTTGTTTGCTGAAAATTTTTACCAAATAGTAAGCACTGCAAAAACAACCAAGTGCATAACTATAAAACAAAACCGCGACAAGATTGATGAAGTCCATATTTATTCCCCCAATTCCACAATTAAGTTTATGATTTTATCTTTGACTTTCTGATTCTTTATTTTGCTCATAACATGAGCAGCTTTCATTTTTTGTAGGTCTTTTGGTTGATCGTTGTTAATTAAAACGCCCTCTAATCCTTCAAAGAAAAAATGTGGCGATATGTTTAGAATTTTTGCTATCTCATAAAGCCTACTTGCTGCTATTCTATTTTCTCCGCTCTCGTATTTCTGAAGTTGTTGAAACGATATCTCTAAATCATGCGATAGAGAATATTGGCTAATGTTTAAAATTTTTCTTCTAAGCCTAACTCTACTGCCAATATGACGATCAATTTTATTCATAATCGTAATAAAAAGGTTGTGTTAAAAAATTTTGCAGATAAAATGAACACTGTTCAATTACTTATTAATTAAACAGTGTAAAATTAAATGGCAAGAAGAAATGATCACACCAAAGATGAGATTAGAGAAATGGTAATCAAAACCGGCTCTGATTTAATTGATAAATCTGGTTTTTCTGGATTCAGCACTCGTCAAATTGCTAAAGAAATCGGATACACTGTTGGAACTTTGTACAATGTTTTTGACAGCTATGACGATATAGTTTTTCACATCAATGCTACAACATTGGATGATATGAAAGGTTTCATGAAAGGAAATTTGGAACCAAATTTGCAAAACTCTGCTGCGATTAAACAATTAGCTCATCTTTACATAGAATTCGCCAGCCAGAATTATAATAGATGGAGTGCACTATTTGAGTATAGCATTCCAGAAGAATTGCAGCTACCTGAATTTTACAACAAAAAAATAGATGAGCTTTTTGCTATAATTAAAGACGTTCTGAAATGTTTTATCAAAGATGATTCAGCATGTTTAAAACATGCTAAGATAATATGGGCAAGCATTCACGGCATCTGTATTTTGAGTTTAACCAAAAAACTGAATGTTGCAGGACTAAATTCTGTTGAAGAACTAACAAGTCAGTTAGTAGATAATTACTTACGAGGCATAGATAAATGATTCGTAAACTTTTACTGATACTAGGCCTTAATTTATCTATTCTATCCTCAAAAGCTGATGCTGAAGTTTTAGAGCAAAAAGGCGATTATGTCATAATTTTACACGGAATTGCTAGATCGAGCAAACATATGGAATCTCTGGCTCATAACTTGGAAAAAAAAGGCTTTCAAGTAATTAACTTAGATTACCCATCAACATCACACAAGATAGAAGACTTAACCGATATAATTCATAAAGAAATTTCTTCGAAAATCACATCAAACAAGAAGATACATTTCGTTGGTTATTCAATGGGCGGCTTGATGGTTCGCGCCCTAATTCACAAATACAAATATTCAAATCTTGGCAAAGTTGTTCAATTAGCTCCACCCAACCAAGGTAGCGAAATCTCAAACTTACTAAAGAATTTTTGGCCTTACAAAAAAATATATGGCCCAGCAGGACAACAGCTAATTACCGATCAGTCTTCAATTAAACATCTTCTTGGTGACGTCACTTACGATCTCGGGGTTATTGCTGGAGACACGGCAATTGATCCAATATGCTGGAGCATAATTCCAGGAAAGAACGACGGAAAAGTATCAATTGAGAGTACCAAGCTAAAAGGCATGAAAGATCACATTGTTGTCAACGCATCTCACACCTTTTTTCCGTCAAATAAAGAAGTGCAGAACCAAACTTTATACTTTTTACAAAACGGTAATTTTAAACACTAAATCAATATGAAGAACCAAAGTCACCTTCTTAAATCACAAAGATTTCTTCCTCTTTTTATCACTCAATTTTTCGGAGCTTTTAACGATAACGTTTTCAAAAATGCATTTCTGATTTGGTTTACTTACGACGTTGCAACGAAGCTAGATATGGACGCGCAACTGATGGTTACAATCGCCTCAGGATTATTTGTTTTACCATTTTTCCTTTTCTCAGCGCTAGCCGGACAAATTGCTGATAAATTCGAGAAATCAAAAATTGTTCGAATCATTAAAGTTGCCGAAATTGTGATTATGGCTTTCGCATTTATCGGTTTTTATTTTGAAAATATTTATCTGCTTTTGTTATTAGTATTTTTGATGGGCATTCATTCCACCTTTTTTGGTCCAATCAAATACAGCCTTCTTCCCGAAACTCTTAAAGATAATGAATTAGTAAGCGGAAACGCTTTAATTGAAGGTGGAACTTTCTTGGCAATTTTGCTTGGCACAATTCTTGGTGGCGTTGCGATTCGATCACAAAATGGCATCGAAATTATTTGTGCAGCGGTCGTATTTTTTGCCGTAATTGGCTATATCGCAAGTCGCTTCATTCCTAAAACTCCGATCTCTGATTCAGACTTAAAAATCGGACTCAACATCTTCTCACAAACTTGGAAAATCATCGGCTTTGCCAAAAAAGAAAACACCGTTTGGCTTTCAATAATTGGCATCTCGTGGTTCTGGTTTATTGGTCTAACCTTCCTTTCGCAATTTCCAATCTACACCAAAAATATCATCAACGGCGATGAATTTATCGTCACACTTTTCTTGTCAATTTTCTCAATTGGCATTGGTGTTGGCTCTGTAATGTGTAACAAATTATTAAGAGGACAAATCAACGGAAAGCTTGTACCACTTGGGTCAATCAGCATTTCGCTAGGAATTTTATTTTTCTGTTTCGCCAGCAATCTTTACCAAACTCCTGAAAATATAATCAGCCTCGGAGAATTTTTTAGCAGCAGCTTTGCCAGCTATTTAATAGTTTTAAGTCTGCTCATCATCGCAATATTTTCCGGCATCTACATCGTTCCACTTTACGCTATCATGCAGCACAGATCGGACAATAAATATCTCTCACGAATTGTCGCTGCAAATAACGTTCTAAATGCTTTGTTTATGGTCGCCTCAAGCTTTGTAATTGTTTCTCTTATCGCACTACAACTAACTCTGATCCAAATCTTTCTGATACTCGGAATTTTCAACATTTTCGTCTTTTGCTTCATCCGTAAAATTGTTAACCAAAACCTAAATCGCCATGTTTAAAAACTTACTTCGTCTCACTTTAACTAAACTTTACAAAGTCGAAATCAAAGGTTTAGAAAATTACCAAAAAGCCGGAAATCGCGTTTTGATTGTCGCCAATCACTTGTCATTTTTGGATGCAATTTTGCTGGCCGTTTTTCTACCAAATCGCCCAATTTTTGCGGTTAACACCTTTATTTCTAGGCAATGGTGGATGAAGCCATTTCTTACATTAGCTGAAACTTTCGCCCTCGATCCAACCAATCCGATGGCGGTTAAAAGCCTGATCAACGAAATCAAAAAAGATAAAAGATGCGTAATTTTTCCCGAAGGAAGAATCACCGTCACTGGCTCGTTGATGAAAATTTATGAAGGCCCAGGAATGATTGCTGACAAAACGGACGCGATGATTTTGCCAGTTCGTCTTGATGGTGCGCAGTTCTCGCCTTTTTCACGTTTGAAAGGCCGCGTCAAAATTCACACTTTCCCAAAAATTACGATTACAATTTTAGCACCGCAAAAATTTGAGGTGGCGAAAGAAATTACTGGTCGTGATCGTCGTGCAGCAAATGCTGACAAGCTTTATGACATTATGACCGAAATGTTATTTGAAAGTTCAGATTACAAAAAAACTTTGTTTTCTTCGCTTTTAGATGCCGCAAAAATTCACGGAAAAAATCATGAAATTATTGTCGATGTTGAACGCAAACCACTTTCATACAAACAGCTAATTACTCGCAGTTTTATTCTTGGAAACCAAATCGCAAAAGAAACTTCAGAAGGCGAATACGTTGGTTTGATGTTGCCGAATATGAACACCAGCATCGCAACATTTTTTGCAATGCAATCAGCAAATCGCGTGCCAGCAATGATCAACTTTTCAACTGGTGGCGCAAATTTTATTGCTGCTTGCCAAGTGGCCAAAATCAAAACCATTTTTACCGCTCAGAAATTTATCGAAGGCGCAAAATTACAAAATCTTGTTGAAGCAGCAGAAAACGAAAAAATTAGAATAATTTATCTCGAAGACATTGCCAAAAAAATCACAATTGCAGAAAAAATTTGTGGCCTTCTTAAAGCATGTTTTGCCGAAAAATTTTATCACAAAGTTTCTCCTGAAAATCCTGCTGTCATTCTGTTTACTTCTGGTTCGGAAGGTACGCCAAAAGGCGTGGTTTTGAGTCACAAAAATATTCAAGCCAATCGTTTTCAACTGGCATCCCGTGTTGATTTCTCAAGCAAAGATACCGTTTTTAACGCACTGCCAATTTTCCATTCTTTCGGTTTAACTGGCGGAACTTTGTTGCCGATTTTATCTGGCATAAAAACCTTCTTTTACCCATCGCCACTTCACTATCGCATCGTGCCAGAATTGGTTTATGACACCAATGCGACAATCATGTTTGGTACGAATACTTTCCTTTCTAACTATGCACGCTTTGCCAACGCTTACGATTTCTATTCAATTCGCTACGTCTTTGCAGGAGCTGAAAAACTTGATGAAGAAACGCGCAAAATTTGGTCAGAAAAATTTGGTGTAAGAATTTTCGAAGGCTACGGCGCAACCGAAACCGCACCCGCTCTTTCAACCAACACGCCGATGCACAATAAGCCGGGAACCGTTGGCAGATTGATGCCGGGAATTAAATCAAAATTCGAAGAAATTTCAGGAATTACTGATGGCAAAAAACTTTTGGTGAGCGGACCAAATATTATGAAAGGATATTTGTTATCCTCAAATCCCGGAGTGATCACACCGACTCAAGATGGCTGGTACGACACTGGTGACATCGTTGCAATTGATGATAAAGGCTACATCTCAATCAAAGGTCGCGCCAAACGTTTCGCCAAAATCGCTGGCGAAATGGTTTCGCTAACCGCAACTGAAATTAACATCGCCAAAATCGATCCAAAATCAGCACACGCAATCGTGGCAATTCCAGATCCTAAAAAAGGTGAGCAATTAATTTTAATGACAACTAGCCAAAGCCTGAAACGCAGCGATATTTCTGCTTACTTCAAAGAAAACCAAATCACCGAATTGTCGGTTCCAAAAGAAATTATCTCTGTTGAAAAATTGCCGTTGCTTGGAACTGGGAAGATTGACTACATATCAGTAAAAAATTTAGTCTTAAATGCTAACTTATAAACACCACTCTTATGAAGAAAGTTCAGTCCCTAATTATCATATTCTCACTTTTATTTAATTCTGGATGCATCACCACTGAAATGTGGCAAAAAAAGGAATATTACGAGGATACCATCAAGCAATATTTGATTAGCGAAGATGGAAATAAAGTAATCTTTCTAGGAAAAAAGTATCACTACATTTTTGATGATAATTCTGGCATCATCAGACAGCTACTCAATTGGAATAGTAAGCAAAAACTAGTAATGAATATTTATGATTTTAAGGCCGTATCAGAAAATGATGTAAAATTGTCCGTCTGGATAAGCAGTTCTTTTAAAAAAGAACCATCTTCCAAGAGTTTAGAAAACTTATCAAAAGACGAGATAGCTTTTCTTACAAAACTAGGATTCTCAGATCAAAAGTGGGGTAATAATCAGGTGCTCGGAAAAAAACTCAATTTAAGTGGTACGCGTTATTTACCAAAACCAGATGTAGATTATAAAGTTGGTAACTCATCACTTAGCAAAGAGTACAAAGTCAGAGTTGAGCTTGAAAATGAAAGCACTTTAAATAAATCCAAAAAAATAGCTTTGACTCCAGTCACCGTAGCAGGGGACTCACTAACTATAGTTGTTGGAGCTGGTGTACTTGTCGTAACTTTGGCAATAGCTATTCCAATATTTATAGTTTTGAGCACAGCTGCTGATATCAAAAAGCATGCTCGTTAAACTTTTTAAAAGTCCTATGCGCAATAATTTAAAAACCTTAAACTCTACCAGAAGTAATTAAAAAATTTTAAATAATAAACCAGCGCTTGGTAGAATAACTTTTTTACTAAGAGATATTAAATCCACAGTCGAAATTGACTGTATCACCACACAAAATCCACTAAACCCAAAACCCACACCACAAGAAATACAATATCAGTTTAAAGTCTTGGTGCGCACTTGGTACGCAAAAAATCGCAAGGTGCGCACCAGACAAACCCTTTATTTACAAGTCTTAAAAGCGAAAAGTGCGTACCAAGTGCGCACCCTTTTTAGAAGTCTGACAGTAAAAAAGTGCCACGGTTGCGCGTTACCCGCAAAAAAAATCCCGTCACAGTACCTTTTTGTTTTTTTGGTCATTCATCGTATTGCACTAATAAAGAAGATGAAACATTCCATACACATACTATGGGGTGATTTCACCCCCATAGTATATGGGGTTTACAACTACGGAACTTGGTTAAGACAGCCAAAGGCAGTAGTATCAAAAGTTCTGCGCTGCTAAACTTAATTTTTTTACTTAAGCGTTTTTGAATAACTGCCGAACTTGAAAATAAGCAGTGAGCAAAAGGCTTGGTGCAACTTTACAAAACTAAGTTCCGCACCACTTTGTTAATCTTTGCCGAACTTGCACAGATAAAGGAATCATAAGCAATTTGTTATCACGAACCCTTAACCAATCTAAGTTCATCAATTCTGCACCCTTATAAATAGCGAGTTCGGCGTTAAGTTCCGCAATTTGATTGCTGGCAAAAAGCTATTCATTTTCTTCACCTCTTTCTTCATCTTCATAACTCCAAATCACCTGATCATCAGTTATTTCCATAGTGTTTCCGGTGTTTGGACATTTAAAATGAGTGGGCAAAACTTCTTGCGGCGCGTCATCACCAAAAGGAAATTCCATCCCTTCAACACAAACGATGCCGAATTTTGAAGTTGAGATTGGAAGCTTAAACTTCGCAAAATCGCGGCTATATTTGATGTAACCTTTGGTTGCCAAAATTGAAATTCTTCTTCCGATTGAATCGATATAGCCAAGCCCGCATTTATTCTCGAATTTTTCGGCAAATTGGTTGGCGGTATAAACTCTGCCCGCTGTGGCTTCGGATTTAATCAATTTGATGATTACATCTGATTTGCGATCTCTTTCAGCATCAAGCCTGTTGCCATATTCTTTGCGCACTAAACGCTCGGAAAAAAGATTTAACTCCGTCCATTTATTGTCGATTTTCTCAACGATTTTTTTGGGAATTGCATTGCCATTTCTCAGTTCAAAATATAGGTGAATTTTTGGCTCATATTCGTTTGGACGATGTAAAAGCAATCCGCTGCTGTAAAAACTTCTCAAACTGCCAGCACCGCTAAGTGCTTGAAAGGGATCTTCTTCAATATCCTTTTTTCTGATTTTTTTGGTGTGATGACAAAGAATAATTCCAGAATTGCTATTAACTAAAGCGCGCAATTTTTCCACACGGTTTTGTAAGAAAAACAACATTGAACTATTATCGTTTTCGCTGCTATTTTCGCCTCCGTCAAAAACATTACGAATTGGATCAATGCAGATAATATCTGGTCCGCCATTTGGAAAATCTTGTAGAATGGCTTTTTGTAGTACGGCAATTCCTTCGTCATTTAAAATCATGTGAAGCTGTGAAGTGATGATAAAATTTCTTGAGGCTTTCAAGAAAGTTTCTTCAGAGATTTTCAACTTTTCTATTCGCTCGCGTAGGTAGAAATATCCAATTTCAGTTTGCAGATAAAAAATTTTAAGCGGATGTGGCGGCTTCAAGCCAAGAAAGCTTTCGCCAGCTGCCATGTGGGTTAAGAAATTGATCAAGAAATCACTCTTTCCAACTTTTGGTGCGCCGCCGATAAGCAACATTCCCGCAGGAGTTAGAAGCCTTGGAGCGATAATATCGTCAGGCATTGGACGCTTGTCATTTCTGAATTCTTCAAGCGAATTTCTGGGAATTTTTATTTCGCTGCTTTGCGCTGATTCCAGAAAATTGCTAATGTCAAAATTCTCCAGCACCGCATCGGCGGCATCCCATTTGGCTGGCTTATCTTTTGGAGGAGTTAAGATTGAAATAAATGAAGCAATGCCAGCAAGATGTGTGGAAACTTTTTTGCTGTAATCAAACCCAGCTGAATCGTTATCTGGCCATATAATTACCTCTTTGCCAAAAAGTGGCGACCAGTCGGTTTTATTAATCGGAGCATTTGCGCCAAACATTGCGGTTGTCGCAACAAAACCTTTTTCAACAAGTCGATCAGCCGATTTTTCACCTTCGACAAGAATGATTTTTTTGGCATTCAGGATTTGTGGAATGTTGTAAAGCGGCCTTGGATTTGGTGATTTAGCTTTTTTGTTTTTTACATCCCAAACCCGAAATTCTTTGCCGTTTTCGGTGTCATAACGATAAACACAGGCGATTAACTTTCCTTGTTCATCAAGATAATCCCATTTGGCCGTTGGTTTTCCGAGATCTTTTTGCGAAGTAAAATCAGATATTCGATTTTTTTGAGAATGCGAGGGACTGCCAATCCAATCACCAATATCAAGTAAAAGCTCGCCAAATTCTGACTTACTAAAACCACGAGCTCGTTCCCATAAACTGAAAATGTCACCACCTTCATTTTCGGCAAAATCAAACCACCTGCCTTGATTTTCTCCTTTCAGATCGACAATCAAACTTTTGCCCGATTCTCCATTTATGCTGCCTATGTGAAAGCGATGATTGTTAATATGACCTTTAGGGAAAAGATAAAAGAGAGCATCTTCAACAGAATTGAGCAATTGCGCCCTGATTGCCTCTTTTTCAATTTTCTTTGGCAAATCTCCCTGATTTTCTGCGCCATTAAAATCTAACATATTTTTGAGAATTATCGGTAATTTTTAGGGAATTTCGCGCTATGCTTGATTTCTCGCGATTCGAGCCATTGATCAAACGAGGCTTTGGAATAAACTATGACTCTGCCAAATTTTGTTTTCGGTGGCACCCTGTTTCTTCTGTGACAATGGTCTACCCGCAGCGTGGAGACGCTTTTCCCCAAAAATGCAGCCATTTCTTCTTCGCTATAATAGCCTGGTGGAGTGGTAATTTTAGTCATTATCACCTCCTATTTTTTCAAATAAGATTGTGCTAATGCCCTGTAAACACAGGGTTTCTGCTAGTTTTTTGTTTCGATTTTTCATTGTTGTCCTCACATA